>JBGTDZ010000137.1:0-7692 GCA_041748055.1 Aquaticitalea sp. | reverse complement strand
CTATACATACGAACAATACCTTTGTGCCAAATACTGTGAGTGAATCAGTATATTCAAAATTTAACAAAAGAACCATTCTAAAACAATACGAAGATTTATTTCTAAAATTAGCAGCGCAATGACCACAAGACCAAAACTAAGCATATAAACGATAAGGCTATCCAATGGCACTGCGGAAAGAGTCATTAGTATTGAAACGTTAGGACATTTAAATGCAGTGGATTATAACTTGAATTTTCTAAGCCAAGGATTATTATCCGAAAATTTAAAAAACCAAATCACAGAAAAAAATCTAACAAAAAACGTTGAATTTATATGACGGATTTCCACTGTGAAGGAAGGATTCCCGAATGCCTATCTTTACAAATGCGTTTTAGGTACACCTGTTATTGCATTTAATGCCCCTGGAGATACAAAGAAATAATAGTAAACTGGTTTGAATAGTTATTTAGTTAAAGACTACAAGGAATTTCATTGCTATATACTTTAAGATCTATAGAGAAAATGGGATAAAAAATCCATAATTGAATAAGGTAGTTAAAAAAGTAAACTCAATCCGATTTTATCCAAATTTCAGGATTTATTCATTACTTTAAATTATAAATAAAATAAAATGACAATTGTTCATATAAATATAGGTCTTGGAGGTGGTGGTGCCGAACATATTATTTTAGAATTAGCAAAAAAAGGTAATCAAGATGGTGTAAAGACTATAGTAGTTTCCATTTCAAATATTAATTTAATTGCACATAAATTTATTGAGCAAAACATTGAAATCCATTATTTAAATGTAAGCTCAATTTTATCATTCGTCGCTGGTCTAAAAAAACTTCATTCCATTTTAAATCCCCTAAATAATGTCGTTCTTCACTGTCATATGGTCCATGGTTTAATAATGGGTATTTGTTACAGATTGAGATATAAAAAGTTACCAATAATTTTTACATTACATAATATATTGGTAGAACATCTTTATAGACGTTATATATTGTTTTTTACAAAATCGCTAAGGGAAGCGGATATCAACTTTAGTGCGAGCAGTAATAAGTGGTATTTGAAGCCAGTCCATGTGATTGCCAACGGGGTTGATTTTGCGAAATTTCGTATGGTCGAGGAAAGATTTTATAATAAAGACAAAGAAAAATTCATTTTTCTGTTTTTAGGGAGAATTGAAGAACAAAAGAATCCTTTATTCTTGATTAATATTGTTTCTGATCTTAAAAATTCTGGTATAAACAATTTCGTAATTCATATTGCTGGAGATGGCCTCATGCGTAAAGAATTACAGCATTTAATTGCTAAAAATGGGTTCGAGGATTTTGTAAAAATTCTTGGCTTTCAAAACGATATTGCGAAAATGATGCGAAATTCACATTGTCTAATTTTACCTTCTTTATGGGAAGGTTTACCTGTGTCTCTTATAGAGGCGTCTGCCTCCGAATTACCAATAGTTACAACATCTGTAGGCAGTATTCCAGATTATTTTAACAAAACAAATTGTTACATAAGCGAATTATCAGAATTTTATAAAGCAATGACTGAAATTATTACCAATTATAATGAAGCTAAGATCCGTGCTAAAAAATTGTATAATGACAATAAGAGTGTTTTTGATATCGACAGTGTGTATCAAAAACACAAAAAATTATACGAAAAATATGTCAAATAGAATTAGTAAAAAACTCAATTATATTGAGATGAATAAAAATATAATACACATTTAATCCACTCACTTAGAAAATATGTGCGGAATAAACGGCATCATAACAAAAACAAATCAAAATAAGGACAAAATAGCATCCATTGTCAATACAATGAATAATCTCATTATTCACAGAGGACCCGATGACGACGGTTTGTTTCTAGAAGAGAACAACCAATATACAGTGGGTATGGGAATGCGAAGACTATCTATTATCGATATAACTTCTGGTGCACAACCTATGTATTCCGATGATAAGCAAATTATCATAGTCTTCAATGGTGAAATCTATAATTACCAACCTATAAAAGCCAAATTGAAAGCAGAAGGAATTTCTTTCAAAACAGCCAGCGATACCGAAGTCATATTATTGGCCTATGAAAAGTACGGTGTAGTTTCATTTAAATGGTTAGATGGCATGTATGGTTTTAGCATTTATGACAAAAAGATAAATAAACTGTTCATTGCGCGCGACTTTTTTGGTGAAAAGCCATTGTATTACACGCATACCGATAACGAATTTATTTGGGCATCTGAGTTAAAGTCTATCATAAATACTATTGATTTTACTCCTGACATTTCAAAAAAAGGATTGAATCTTTATTTTAGACTCACCTACATTCCTGCACCACATACGATATACGAAAACATTTACAAACTTGAAGCCAACCATTATATCGAATACGATTTGGCTACACGTAGCACATCCATTCATAAAATCAATAGCGAACCTGCACCAAAAGCAACCAATATTACGTTTGAAGACGCAAAAACAAAAACAAAAGAATTGGTTTATAAAAGTGTCAATAGTAGATCTATTGCCGATGTAGGCTTAGGAACATTTTTATCGGGAGGTGTTGATTCTTCTATCATTTCGCTATGTCTATCGCAAGCTACTGAAAAAAAAATAGACACATTTTCAATAGGGTTCAAAAAGGCTTCATACGATGAAACTGATAAATCTAGGATGGTGGCCAAAATGATCAATAGTAATCATCATGAATTTATTATTGATGAGGACGATCTTAAGAACAATATCCATGCAATTCTACTCAATTTTGATGAACCGTTTTCGGATACTGCTGCCCTTCCCACGCATTTATTGTCGGAAAAAACAAGGGCACATGTCACTGTTGCATTAACGGGCGATGGTGGTGATGAAGTCTTTGGCGGCTACAATAAATACTACATTGGTAAAATGAACAATCGGTACACCAATGTGATTCCTAAAGCATTTCATAAAACTATTTCAAAACTAAGCAATGAATACCTCATAAATAAAGATGATACTCGAGGTAGAAAATTTCAAATTAATAAGTTGCTAAATGCCATAGACTATCATGGTGATTTTTACTGGGATATCATATCCTTGGCAAACAATAGCGAACAACTGGCTGAAATAATGTCTCCTGAGTATTTTGAGAACAATATTTTTCAAGAATACAAAGACGTTTTAAACAAACAAAAAATCGAAACTTTAACAGATTTTAGACTTGTAGATAAAGTGCTGAGTCTAGAAGGTGGCATGTTGGCAAAAGTTGATAGAACAAGTATGATGACATCTTTAGAATGCAGAGCCCCTTTCCTAAACAAAGACTTATGGGAGTTTGTCAACACATTGCCAGAAAACTACTTGATGAAAGGTTGGAACAAAAAATACATTTTAAAAGAAACATTTAGAGACCAATTTCCTGATGGATTTTTGGAAAAAGGCAAAAGCGGATTTGGTAGTCCCACAGGAGATTGGTTAAGACAGAGCCTGAGAGAAGAGCTTGAAAGCTACATACAACCAGAAATGATTAAAGCTCAAGGAATTTTCAATGTTGACGCAATAACGAAATTGGTTAATGAACATTTAGAAAGTAAAAAGGACAGTACGTTTAGGGTGTGGTCTTATTACTGTTTCCAAAAATGGTACAAATACACCTTTCTCAAGCACAACTAAGGCAGTATGGAGAAAAAAAGAATATTGATCATTGCATCGTCGGCCGGCTCAATTGTATGGTTTAGAGGAGATTTTATAAAATGCTTGATTGTAAATGGTTATGAAGTGTTTACGGCATCACCAGATTATTCCAGGGAAGACTATGATAAACTTTGTGCTATTGGAGCAATTCCGATTGAGTTTAATTTGCAGCGCACTGGCCTTGACCCTTTCAAGGATTTTAAATCTATAATGCAATTAAAATCAATCATCAAAGAAAACCAAATAGACCTTGTTTTCCCTTATACCGTAAAACCTGTAATTTATGGCTCCATTGCCGCCAATATGTGTAAAGTCCCAGTGATTTCATTGATCACCGGTTTGGGATATGCATTTTCAGGACTTTCGACCAAAGCGAAAATTTTACAAAGGTTTAATGAGACTCTTTATAAACTATCTATTAGAAAAAATAAAATCGTGGTATTTCAAAATAAAGATGATTATCAATTGCTTTTGGAACGTAAAGTGATTACAAAACAACAAACAGTTGCTTTTGTTAGTGGTTCTGGTGTTAATCTTAATCAATTTTCGTTTAAAGAAAAAAATGTCACAGATAATGTGAGTTTTCTTTTGGTTGCCAGATTGATTAAAGAAAAAGGTATTGCACTTTATTTGGAAGCTGCAAAACTTTTAAAAGAAAAATATCCTAAAGCAGAGTTTCATTTAGTAGGGTCATTTGAAACATCACCATCAGCGATCAGTCAGATAGAGATTAATCAATTTCATAACGCTGGCATTATTGTTTTTCATGGACATCAAACCAACATAGTCGATCATTTTCATAAGAGAGATATATTTGTATTGCCAAGTTACTATAGAGAAGGGTTGCCAAGGACGACTTTGGAAGCTTGCGCATGTGGCAATCCAATTTTGACAACAGATTCTGTTGGGTGTAGAGAAGCAGTTAGAGTAGGAGAAAACGGTTTTCTGATTGAACCGCAAAATTTGGATGCCTTGATTAACGCAATGGAGTATTTTATAAAAAATCCAGATAAAATCAAAGAAATGGGAATTAACAGCAGAAAATATGCGAAAGAAAGATTCGATGTTGATATTATAAATAATGATTTAGTGAACCTTATTAAATCAGAACTGTAAATATTGTTGCAATAGAAATTTTAAATGAAATCAATATTCGGAAAAGTACACAACCTTTCGGTGGTTGTATTTATAGCCTTGGTGGTTGGCATATTAAGTTCGTTTTTAGATTTTGGTCTACTTTCTGTTTTTTATAGTGTCTTGATGCCCTTAATTTTTATTATTATTTGCGTTTTGGCTATTTATGGCCTTTTTAAAAATTACTACATTGATCTGATTGGAGTTATCATTTTTTTATTTTTTTATAATTTCTTTTTTCAGTTTTCTGAAGCTACCGGTGCAGACACTATAGATTCTATCAGTGTATTATCCTATAATATAAAGGAATTCAAACAACCTCTGCCAGATAGCCCAAAGCACGATGCTTTAACTGAAATTATAAAATTTGTTGATTCATTAAATGCAGACATATTAGTTTTTCAGGAATCCGATTATAAAAAAAGCAGTAAGTTAAAAGGTTATCCTTACAATTTTTTAGGATACAGAGAAGACATTGATAAATCACTTCTTGCAATATATTCTAAGTATCCAATTATTAACAAAGGATATATAGACTTTCCCAATACTATAAATAACGCAATTTATGCTGATATCACAATTAGAAAAGATACAATAAGAATATATAACTCACATCTACAGTCATTTGCCATTAATCAACAAATATTGTCTAACAAATACAATGATTATAACTATTTAAAAAGCTTAAATAATACGAACACCAAACAAATAGAACAAGCAAAACTCATTAAAGATCATGCTAATAAATCCAATAAAAATGTTATAATCTGTGGAGATTTTAATTCAACGCCCTATAGCCAAACCTATAGAATATTAAAAAAAGGAATGAATGATTCTTACCTAATTAAAGGCAATGGGTATGGTAAAACGTATACCTTTTTTCATTATCCACTAAGATTGGATTATTTTCTATATGATGATAAATTTAAAATCTTCAGCCATGAAAATTTTAAATTAAATTTATCAGATCACGAACCCATATTTATAAAATTTAAAATTAAATAGCACCTTAACTTCATGTTTTCCCAATTTCGGTTTATTTGGAGTGATTTGAGAAATACATTAATAAAAAATGAAAAAATTATATTCTGTAGTTATTAAACGTTTTTTTGACTTTTTAGCAGCATTAATTGGCCTAATCATCATATCCCCCATTCTTATTATTCTGGTTATAGTTCTATATATTTCCAATGACAAGCCATTTTTCTATCAACAACGAACAGGGAAAAATGGAAGGATATTCACCATTATTAAGTTAAAAACAATGAATGACCAAACAGACCAGTTCGGCAATTTATTACCGGCCATTGAGCGTGTAACTAACTTTGGTGATTTTTGCAGAAAGTTTTCACTGGACGAATTACCTCAACTGATAAATGTCATTAAAGGTGATATGAGTTTAATAGGGCCTCGACCACTCTTACCCATTTATCTGCCATTATACAATAACCGGCAGAATAGAAGGCACGAAGTATTGCCGGGAATTACAGGCTGGGCACAAGTAAATGGTAGAAACGCAATTAGCTGGGAACAAAAATTTGAGTATGACATTTATTATGTAGAGCATCAATCTTTCGCTTTAGATTTTAAAATTATCCTTAAAACAATTGACAAAGTCATTAACAGAGCAGACATCAATAATTCAGAAACTATTGATATGCCAGGGTTTCGAGGCTCTAAAGAGTAGTGCAAAATACTCAAATGATTCTCAAATCTCTAAAGCTTATGATATAGTGTTGTGGCAAATTTTGAGGATTTGAATGTATGTGGGACTCACCATGTATATTCTTTCCATTGTCTATTAACGCCACACTTTTCCAACCAAGAGCGTTGGGTGCAATAAAATCTTTCTTTAAATTATCGCCTATATAATAGTAGTCAGTTCCTTGTAAGGAATTCTCTATTACCTTAAAATTATTTACACTTGGTTTTTCTGAACCAATTTCTTCAGAAATAATTATTTTATCAATGTAATCCAAGATTCCAAGGCTCTTAATCTTTGCCATCTGTGTAGTTGTTCTTCCGTCGGACACAATTCCGATTTTTCCTTTTTTATGTTTTATTGCATCAAAGGTGTCCAAAACACCATCAAACAATTGAATATCTGGTTGGTGGTTTCGGTACATTTGAATTAATGAACCGATATCGGTTTGGTAGGAATCGGAAAGGAACTCAAAAACATTGGATTTATATCTGAATAATGAAAACATTTTGGAATACAGTGGTTTCCAATCACTCGGTTCTAAAAATAATGCTATTGATTTGTATGCAGATTTTAAATAGTCCAATTCATTATACAACGTATCATCTAAGTCAAACACGATAACTGTGTTCTTATCAACCTTTATATCCATGAACTAAAATTTCATCATCATATCGAATCATTAATAAATCACTTTCCCACACATCGAATTTTTCATCAATGGTTTTTCCCAAAAGATATTCCTCAATGATCCATTTTGGGAAATTGGCACCTGCCAAATATGATAGAGGATATCCGCCGCCAAAACGTGGGTTAATCTCGATGGCATAAATTTTTTCATAATCTGTTTTGTGCAAAAAAAACTGTGCAGTAAGACAGCCCACAGCACCATGTATATTGTTTAAGTTTTTTTTTATGTAGGGAACCAAAATGTTCCTAATTGTCAATGCTTTATAAACTTCACCATCTCTAATTTCCAACCTTTTTCTAGGGACCGCACATTTTAGTTGATGGTCTTTACCATAATATAAATCACATGTAAATTCATCATATTCATCATGGTTCAAATACTCTAAAAACATTAGTTTGTCATTATTGAAATGATAGTCAGTGAAATCGTCTTTAGACTTAATTATGTAGTTGTCCACACTCCTACTGCCATCGATTGGTTTAATAAAAAGTGGAAAG
>JBGTDZ010000136.1:0-4331 GCA_041748055.1 Aquaticitalea sp. | reverse complement strand
AATGCCACGAATTGTTGCAATGAGCGTCGTTGCCAGTTTGTATTTCTTTAAATCCCCAACATATAATTCGTTGATGCGCATTGTGTCGTGATTGGCTGCAAACACCAAGATGTTATTGATATTTGGATAAAGGAAATCGTTTGCAAAATTCTCGTATGCCCTAACCATCCCTTTATCCCAACCTTGCTCATCTTCGTTGAACATGACCATAATGGCATCATGGAGGGTAAAATCCATAACAGTTGGCAAATGGGAATTGTAATTATCAATTGCGCCAATCTTGCTGTCTTTTTGCCAATATGCCATTTGTGCTTGGTCATGCATCCAAACTTCACCCGTAATGTTGAAATTCGGGTATTCATCCATTATGGCTTTTGTCCATTTCGCGATGCCTTCTTTGTCATTATAGGAAAAAGTATCTACGCGCAATCCATCCAAATCTGCATATTCAATCCACCAAATGGCATTTTGAATCATATAATTAAGCACCAAAGGATTATTCTGATTGATATCGGGCATAGTGGTGTCAAACCATCCGTCCATACAAGCCTCGGCATCTACTTTGGAAGCATTGCTATCGAATTGTGTCGTCATTCTATAATTACTGCGTTGAAAGCCATTTTTGCCTTCTTCCCATTGATGAATCCAATCTTTGGTAGGTAAATCCAAAATCATCCAATGTTTGCTTCCCCAATGATTAGTTACATAGTCCATGATAAGTTTCATGTCGCGTAGGTGAATTTCGGAAGCCAATCGCTTGTAATCATTATTATTTCCAAAACGGGGGTCAATCTTGTAATAATCAGATTGTGCATAAGTATGATAAGAGTATGCTGGCTCATTATCTTCCAACAATGGGGTGCTCCAAATGGCAGTCACGCCCAATTCATCCAAATAGTTAAGGTGGTTTATAATGCCTTGAATGTCCCCGCCATGACGTCCTGATGGATGTTCCCGATTCGCTTTTTCTGCAGTGTCTTGCGTACTATCAATATCTGAATTGCCATTTGAGAAACGGTCTGGCATCAAAAGATAAATAACGTCACTACTATCAAATCCCTTTCTTGAAGCAGAATTGTCCCGCCTTTGTTTAAACTCATAGGGTCTGGAAAAAGAGATTTTATTTCCTTTTAAGAAGTTCAAGGTATAAATACCAGACTTAACATTCTTGGTATCGATTGTAATGAATTGATAATTTGGATTATCTGTTTTTTTGGCAAAAATAATTTTAATTCCCTCGGAAAACGCAACATTATATTGGGAAATATTTTTTCCATAAACCATTAACTCCAGTTCGGATTGCTTCATGTCAGTCCACCAAAAAGGGGGTTCGATTTTATCTACCTGTGAAAAGAGTGTCATGCTAATTAAAGGTAATAGAATTTGAATTAGTTGTTTCATTTTTTTATATTTAAGATAATTCGTTGAATAAAAAAGTGTTACACCGTCACCAAATTATTTGGTATGACAGTGACTTTTTTATCATTTACGATGATATCAAATTCCTTATTTCCTGTCAGTTCAAATTTTGTACCTTCATGTGTGACGTTCACTTTAAGAATCCGACTTCTGAAATTCACTTTAAACGAATATCCTTCCCATTGTTCGGGAATTTTAGGCTCAAAAGATAAGGTGTCATTTTTAACACGCATACCTCCAAAACCTTCCACAATGCTCATCCAGGTACCCGCCATTGAAGTAATGTGCAAACCTTCTTCCACTTCTTGGTTGTAGTCATCCAAATCCAATCGAGAGGTTCTCAGATAGAAGATGTAGGCCTGCTCCATTCTATTCAATTTTGCAGCTAGAATGCTATGAACACAAGGAGATAAGGAACTCTCATGCACTGTAAATGGTTCGTAAAAATCGAAGTGACGTTCCAACTCTTCTGTAGTGAAATGGTCTTCAAAAAAGTAAAAACCTTGAAGCGTATCTGCTTGTTTGATATAAGGCGAACGTAAAATTCTGTCCCATGACCAATTTTGATTGATGGGCCGGTGTGATTTCTCGAGATTGGCGACAGTGATCAATTCCTTATCCAGAAATCCATCCTGCTGTAGATAGACATTATGCATTTCAGAAAACGGGAAATACATATTGTCTGCCACCTTTTTCCATTCTTCCATTTCAGATTTGGACAATTTGACCTTTTTTATTATCCTGGTATAGTCAGAATCGTAATTTTCCTTGACACTATCTATATTTTCAAGAGCATAAGAGATACACCATTTCGCTATATAATTGGTATAGAAATTATTATTGACATTGTTTTCGTATTCATTCGGCCCTGTGACACCCAGAATTACATATTTGTTCTTAAGTGTTGAAAAATTGGCACGTTGATGCCAAAATCGAGCGATGCCTATCAACACTTCAAGCCCTTTTTCGGGAATATAGCTATAATCTCCAGTGTATCGAACATAATTGTATATCGCGAAAGCTATGGCGCCATTTCTATGGATCTCTTCGTGTGTAATTTCCCATTCGTTGTGACACTCTTCACCATTCATAGTCACCATTGGATATAGAGCAGCACCATTTTTGAAACCCAAATTATTTTGAGCATTTTCTATGGCTTTTTCCAAATGATGGTAACGATATGTCAATAATTTTTTTGCGACTTCTTGATCCTTGGTTGCCATATAAAATGGAATGCAATATGCTTCAGTGTCCCAATAAGTACTGCCTCCATATTTTTCACCTGTAAATCCTTTTGGACCGATATTTAATCGAGCGTCTTTACCCAAATAGGTTTGATTCAATTGGAAAATATTGAATCGTATTCCCTGTTGTGCTTTGACATCTCCCTCAATGGTAATATCCGCCATTTCCCAGATTTTTGCCCAAGCTTCTTTTTGAAGGTCCAGTAATTTGTCAAAACCTAAGTGTGTGGCTGCGGATAAGGTTTTCTTTGCAACAGAAACCAATTTGTCTTTATCATGATTTCTATCAACTGTATAGCCACCATATTTTGTAATGGTGATGGTATCGCCTTTATTGATTTGATTTACATATTGAAATTCAATGTAATCAATGGTATCATTGATCGTCTTTTCTTGTCTTAAAACAATACCATTAAGAGACAATTGTGATTGCATTGCGGTACAAACATGAAAATTTGTTTTCATGGTATGAGATACGATAAATGCTTGTTCGCCTTCAAAATTGACGCTTAATGAATTCCAGAATTTATCGTCCCAATTGCTATCTTCATTTGTGATACCAGCATCTAAATAGGGTGCAAAAATCACTTGAGCTTCATTATTCAGTAGAGTAACATTGTATTGTATTGCTCCAACTTCATCCATGTCCAAACTCAAAAAACGTTTTGTTTCGACCTTAACTTCGATGAAATTATGCAGCATTGCTTCAAAACTTCTTGAAAGCCAACCTTCTTTCATGTTTAATTCCCTACGAAAGTTTTTTACCTCTTTACAGTTTGCCAAATCCAATGCTTCACCATTAATGGTCACATTGATTCCAATCCAGTTTGGTGCGTTGAGAACTTTTGCGAAATATTTAGGATAACCATTTTTCCACCACCCAACTCTTGTTTTATCTGGATAATAAACGCCAGCAACGTAACTGCCTTGAAAAGTTTTCCCGGAATACTGTTCTTCAAAATTGGCACGCTGACCCATGGCGCCATTGCCAATGCTGAAAATACTTTCAGATGATTTGACACGTTCGGCATCAAAACCTTCTTCAACAATCGACCAATTATTTGGTTGTATATAATCTTGATTCATTCTTTTATAGATATTAGATTTTAGATATTAGACCGCTTCGTTGTTAGACTTTAGGTCTTTGCTCTATTTCTATGTTCTTTTTTCTTTAATTAATTCATTTAAAAATTCAATGCTTATTTCGGTGAAATCATTGAACACATAATCTGCTTCTTTCAAAGTTTCTTTGTCGCCAATTCCGATGGAAACCATGCTTGCAATGTTTGCGGCTTTGACGCCAGCTACAGAATCTTCAAAGACAATACAGTCTTTGGGTTCACATCTTAGATGTCTGGCAGCATTTAAAAAAACTTCTGGGTTGGGTTTTGCTTTTTTGACATCGTTGCCATCAACAATCACTTTAAATTTATGGAGAATATTCACTTTTTCAAGAATCATGCGTGCGTTTTTGCTTGCCGAGCCAAGAGCTATATGTTGGTTATTTTCAATTAAAAAATCCAATACCTTCACAACATCTTGAAGAATTTCCCCATCATCCATTTTATTGATATAGCTTAAATAATCATCATTTTTTATTGCCATCAATTCCATGAATTCGTCTTCGGAAATACTTTTATTGCCCCAACCCAGGATTTTTTCGAGTGA
>JBGTDZ010000135.1:0-6861 GCA_041748055.1 Aquaticitalea sp. | reverse complement strand
TACAATCCAAAAAATAAAACAGTCAATTTAAGTGAACCTGTATACCACCAACGTAATGCAGCAGCGGCAGCAGTAGCAGCTCACGAATGTGGTCACGCAGTACAACATGCCCAAGCGTATCAAGCCTTGCAGATGCGTTCGGCATTGGTGCCTCTAGTTAGTGTCACCTCAAATATGTCTCAATGGTTGGTCATTGGAGGTCTTGTTTTAGGAGCGGCTGCAGGAGCTGGTTTTGGCTTTTATATAGCTATTTTGGGCTTGGTTTTTATGGGCTTGGCCACCTTATTCAGTTTTATCACTTTACCAGTTGAGTATGATGCGAGCAAACGCGCCTTGGCCTGGCTTAAAGCTAAAAATATGGTGACACCAGAAGAATATAAGGGTTCGGAAGACGCTTTGAAATGGGCTGCAAGAACCTACTTGGTCGCTGCTATAGGCGCACTTGCAGGTCTTTTATATTGGGCCCTTCAAGTATTTGGATCAAGAAGGTAATTACTAAATGCTATAAATACAAACCGAATTCCGATTTATCGTTTTTCGGTTTGTTTTTTTTCTATTTTTAGCATCTAACTTAAACTTAACTAATATGGTAAATCCTACAGAAAATTCTTTTGATCACTTTGAAAATCGAATTTTGTTAAATGCTGTTTCTGATTTAGAACGTGTTGCATTTTATAAGAAAACCTATGCGCATGTGGCGTTTGGGGTTTTGATTTTTATCATTTTTGAATACTTGTTGCTTCAAAGTGAAACGATAGTATCATTTGCCCTGTCAATGACGGAAGGCTTCAAATGGTTGTTGATGCTTGGAGGTTTTATGTTGGTCACAACTTATGCCGAACGAATGACCATGAAGACCCAAGATAAAAACACCCAATATTTGGCCTTTGGCCTTTATATTTTAGCTGAGGCATTCATCTTTGTGCCTTTGATTTATATTGCGGCCTTCTATATGGATTCCGGTCCAGAAATATTGAATCAGGCGGCTATTGTTACTTTATCGCTTTTCACAGGATTATCGGCTGTGGTATTCTTGACGAAAAAAGATTTTTCATTTCTAAAAACAGGTCTGACGATTGGATTTTTTATCGCTATCGGATTGACTATAGCTGGAATGCTTTTTGGGTTTAATCTTGGATTGTGGTTCTCGGTGGCCATGTGTTTGTTGGCCGGAGGTTCTATTTTATATCAAACATCCAATTTGGTAAACAAATATACTACCAATGATTACATCCCGGCGGCTTTGGGATTGTTTGCATCGTTGATGTTATTGTTTTGGTATGTTTTGAGCATTTTTATGTCGAAGGATTAGTGTTCTAAACAATATTATACAAATTAAAGCTTCTAATTTCTAGAGGCTTTTTTTATATCTTTATCTGTCTATCTATTTGTTGCGCTAAGGAGATAAAGGTTTCCGTTCTTGAAACGCCAGCAATGGGTTGTATTTCTTTGTTCAGCAGCAGCATTAAATGCTCATTGTCTTTACAGAGTACTTTAATTAAAATACTCCAATTTCCGGTAGTATAATGACATTCCAGGACTTCTGGAATTTTTTGAAGTTGCTTTACGGCTTCAGGATTGCTGATTGCTTTATCCAAATAGATTCCGATAAAAGCCATTGTTGTATAACCCAATATCTTTGGATTGATGACAAACTTAGAACCCGAAATCAATCCCGATTTTTCAAGTTTTCTCAAGCGCTGATGAATCGCAGCACCAGAAATTCCAACTTTTCTTGCAATTTCTAAAATAGGAGTACGGGCATCCTCCATTAAAGAGCGAAGAATTTCCTTGTCGATACCATCAATTTCAATATTTTGATTGTTTATTTTCATGTTTACTTCCGGCGGAGGCGGGAATCATTTAAATTATTTTTCTCCTGGCTTTAAGTTTTTCACACATTTAACGGATTATAACCCAAATAGGGTACTTCCTTTAATTTGAAATCAATATCATAATCTTCCAATTCCTTTAAAATGGGTTCATAGACTTCTTTGGTTATAGGAATCTGCACGCCTGGTGTTTTTATTTTTCCATTCAAAATTGCTAGTGCGGCAATTGCCACAGGCAATCCCACGGTTTTAGCCATCGCTGTGTAGGTTTGATCGGCACCCAAAGTGACCATTGTGCTATCTATTTGGTACTTTTTGCCATTGAGCTCGTAGCCAAATTTATGGTACATCACAATCATGTCTTTGTCTTCATTCGCAAGGGTCCAGCTATCCATCAATATTTTTTGTAGAATTTCTGCCGGCGTGGCTTTTTGAATTCCCACCATTTTATCGGGATTGAAAATATTCAATTCCAATAACTTATCCCAAATCAAGTCATCTTGTTCAATTCCAAGTTGATGACGAAACTTTAATTCTACAGAATCCGTTGGACTGTAAGGAAGAAACGCATTTACAAAATCGCGGTAGCTCATATTCTTGCTGTCATCAATAGTATAGCTATCATCGGTCATTCCCAATTGTACAAACATATTCCACGCACGACTAAACCCAACACGGCGCATGGTGCCTCTATAAAGTGTCCTCACGTTGTCAAGACCATAAACAGATTGATATTTTAGGGAGTCCCGATTGGCATAAACTTCAAAACGCCCATAACCATCCACTTCCAGAAATTCCGTTCTACGGAACAATCTATTGTAGGGAATATATTTATATGTGCCTTCCTGAATGAATTTTGCTGCTCCGCCTTGTCCTGCAACAACTACATTGCGAGGATTCCAAGTGAATTTATAATTCCAAAGATTGTTGTCACTTTCTGGAGCCACCAATCCGCCGGTAAACGATTCAAAAAGAATCATTTTTCCACCTTTGGCCCTAATAGTATCAATCTCTTTCATGGCACTCATGTGGTCAAGTCCAGGATCCACACCAATTTCGTTCATGAAAACCAACCCTTTGTTTTTTACATCAGAATCCAAGTCTTCCATTTCGGGACTTACATAAGATGCAGTTACCATATTTTTTCCGTAGGTCACACAGTCTTTTGCCACTTCAATATGGTAGCGAGCAGGTAACATGGAAATGACGATATCTGCATTTTGAATAGCAGCCTGACGAGATTCTTTGTTGAATACATCGAGCATTATCGCCTCGGCTTTTGAATGATTCCCAATCAATTTTCTTGCGCTCGGAACACTGATATCGCCGACAACAACATGTAACTCTTCGGTATCAGATTTGTCCAACAAGTATTTAATGAGGTATGAAGTTGATTTACCAGCTCCTATGATTAAAATCTTTCGCATAGTGGAATTTCTTGAGTAATTTTGCATTGCGAATTTACTAAATACAATGGGTTCTAAAAAAACTATGATAACATATATATGAACAAAGCACTATTGGTTACGGCAACGATTTTAGGAATTACAGGAATTATTTTGGGTGCTTTTGCAGCACATGGTTTAAAGGGATTAGTTTCGTCAGAATCCATCCAAACATTTGAAACTGGTGTAAAATATCAAATGTACCATGCCATTTTTTTATTGATTATTGGCACTTCACAGATGGTAAAGCAAAAATCAAAAAGGATTATTTTTTGGCTGACACTATTGGGTATTTTGATGTTTTCCGGATCCATATATGGTTTGGCAACAAACTCCTTGAGTGGATTTGATTTTAGAAAAATTGGTTTTGTAACACCTATTGGAGGTCTTCTTCTTATTGGCGCTTGGACTGTTCTGTTGATAAACTTTATGACACTGAAAACCGATAAATCATAAATTTAAGTGTGTACTTTAAAATATTGTTTAATTTTGTAGCAATAAACAATACAACATAATTATGGTAGATCATACCCAAATTACGAAAACGATTTCGTTGGATCAATACGGAATCAAAAATGCTAAAGTAAATTATCAGCTTCCCCCAGAAAAACTTCACAATATTGCAATCAAAAAAGGCCAGGGCGTAGAAGCCTCTTCTGGCGCATTGGCCATCAGTACAGGTGAATTTACAGGACGGTCCCCAAAGGATAGATTCATTGTTGAAGACGAAATTACCAAGGATAAAGTTTGGTGGGGAAATATAAATATCCCGTTTGATTCCGATAAATTTCAAAAACTATATAACAAAGTAGTTGATTACCTTTCTAATAAAGAGGTTTTTGTAAGGGACAGTTATGCTTGTGCAGATGAAAATTATAAATTGAATATTCGTGTTATCACTGAATATGCTTGGAGCAATCAGTTTGCCTATAACATGTTCCTTCGTCCCACCGAAGAAGAATTGGAAAATTTTCAGCCTGAGTGGACTATCGTAAACGCTCCTGGTTTTATGGCAGATCCTGATGTTGACGGCACTCGCCAACATAATTTTGCAATCTTGGATTTTACAAGAAAGATTGCATTAATTGGCGGCACAGGTTATACAGGTGAAATTAAAAAAGGAATTTTTTCTGCACTCAATTTTATATTACCAGTGTACAAGAACACCTTACCTATGCATTGTAGCGCCAATGTTGGTAAAGATGGTGATACCGCCATCTTCTTCGGGTTATCAGGAACCGGTAAAACGACCCTTTCGGCAGATCCAAATAGACAGTTGATTGGTGATGACGAGCATGGATGGACCGCTGAAAACACTGTCTTTAATTTTGAAGGTGGCTGTTATGCAAAGGTCATCAACCTAACAGAAGAAAACGAACCGGACATCTATCATGCCATCAAAAAAGGGGCCATCTTGGAAAATGTGGTTATCGATTCCAATGCAGTTGTTGACTATGAGGACGTTTCCATTACCCAGAACACTCGGGTAAGTTATCCAATTGAGCATATTGATAATATTCAAGTGCCATCCATCGGTAAAAATCCAACAAACATTTTCTTTTTGACTGCTGACGCTTTTGGTGTATTGCCTCCAATTTCAAAATTGACTCCAAGCCAAGCCGCCTATCATTTTATTTCCGGTTATACCGCAAAGGTAGCAGGAACCGAAACTGGTATTCTAGAACCAACACCGAATTTCTCTGCGTGTTTTGGAGCCCCTTTTATGCCTTTGCACCCATCAAAATATGCTGAAATGTTAAGTCAAAAAATGACCGATGCTGGGGTCAATGTTTGGTTGGTAAATACCGGCTGGACCGGGGGTCCCTATGGAATAGGAACAAGAATGAAATTGAAATATACAAGAGCAATGATAACTGCTGTTTTAAATGGCGATTTAGGACCATATACCTATGAAGATTACCATATCCATTCGGTTTTTGGAGTAGCACAACCTAGATCATGTCCTGGTGTGCCCACTGAAGTTTTAAGTCCGCGTACTACGTGGAATGATGATCAAGCATATTATACAACCGCCTTTAAGCTTACCAATGCATTTAGGGAAAACTTCAAAAAATTTGAGGGAGATTCAAATGAAGAAATCAGAAGAGGTGGTCCGCAACGTTATGCTTTCTAACCGCACTGACATATGACGTAAAAAAAACGCGATATTAGAAAATCGCGTTTTTTGTATTATATAAAAGCTGCTTCTTATTTTCCTTTGTTCACTTTTTCAATATACTTTTCCAATGCCATGGTCATTGAAGGTGTATCTGGGGTTGGTGCAGGAATGTCACAGCGCAATCCGTATTCTTCAACGGCCTTACAAGTGGTACTTCCAAAAGCGGCAATGCGTGTATTGTTTTGTTGAAAATCGGGAAAGTTGAAAAATAAAGAATCTATTCCAGAAGGGCTAAAGAAAACTAAAATATCATAGTATACATCTGCCAGATCGGATAGGTCACTGATTACAGTTTTGTAAAAAATCGCTTCTTTCCACTTAACGTTCAAAGAGTTAAGTGTCGTTGGCACTTCGTCTTTCAATTTGTCGGTGGTTGGAAGTAGAAAGTTTTCATCCTTGTATTTTTTTATCAATGGCGACAAGTCTTCAAAACTTCGTTTTCCAACATATATTTTCCGCTTTCTGTACACCACATATTTCTGTAAATAGAACGCCACAGCTTCCGACTGACAAAAGTATTTCATCGAATCCGGCACTTTAAACCGCATTTCTTCAGCAACTCTAAAAAAGTGATCCACAGAATTTCTACTGGTAAGAATGATTGCAGTGTAATGATTCAAATCAACTTTTTGCTGTCTAATATCTTTTGCTGAAACACCTTCTACGTGGATAAATGGTCTGAAATCTATTTTTACTTTTAGCTTTTCTTGAAGATCAAAGTATGGCGAATTTTCGATTTTAGGTTCGGGCTGAGACACTAAAATTGTTTTCACTTTCATAGGCCGAGGGGGTAAAGTTTCCTAATTTTTTACGATTAAATTATATAAAATCAGATAAGGTCCGATTTCAAGTGCGCAAAGATACAAAATAAAATAGAATAAGTTATTTAATATCAACTTTTGATGATTTTTAAAGGAGGTGATTAGCCCTACAGAATTAATAAGGATTATTAATCCAATACTTACATAAATAATCAATTTTGAAGGTGTAATGCTATAAATCAACAATACATTGATCGGCAGAAGAACGATGCCGCTGAAATTAAGGTAACTCGTCTTTTGAAACAAGTAAGAATCAATCAATTTATCAATTTCAAACAAACTGCCAATGAGACGTTCCAGCAATACCTTAATAAGTACCAGAGCAGTGACTGCAAACGTAATTTTTAAAAACACAAGAAGGTCAAATCGGCTTGGCGACACAAGAGTTGAAAATGATAAAAAACCAAAAATTGACAAGGAAATAATTAAATTGAAAAAAAGGAGACTTTCAAATCCGTCTATAAATTTTTGATCCCTTGAATATATTTTAAGGTATTTTGAGTTTCCTAAAACCGCAATGAAATCATTGAATCGAACAGAAAAAAGTTGTTTTGACAAGGTGATAGCAACCAAGCCCCAAACAA
>JBGTDZ010000134.1:0-31844 GCA_041748055.1 Aquaticitalea sp. | reverse complement strand
ATGCCTGCAATGGCATTTTGTTCAATCATGAATCTCCAATACGGGGAGAAACTTTTGTGACGCGTAAAATCACCAGAGCCACCTCAAAGATTGCTCTGGGACTTCAAGATAAAATATATTTGGGAAATTTGGATGCACAACGTGATTGGGGCCACGCCAAAGATTACGTAAGAATGATGTGGATGATTCTTCAAGCCGATGTTGCAGAAGATTGGGTAATTGCCACGGGAAAAACCACAAGAGTAAGAGATTTTGTAAAAATGTGTTTCTCACATGTAGGCATCCAACTGGAATTTAAGGGTCAAGGTGCTGAGGAAAAAGGCTTTGTCAAAGCCTGCAACAATCCCGAATATCAATTAGTAATTGGAAAAGAAGTGGTTGCGGTCGATAAGGCGTATCACAGACCCACCGAAGTCGACTTGTTGATCGGAGATGCCACAAAAGCAAAGGAAAAACTAGGATGGGTACCTGAGTTCGATTTGAATGATCTGGTTGAAGATATGATGACCAGCGATCTAAAGCTTATGAAAAAACAACAGTTCCTTAAAGACAATGGATATCAAATAAAAAACTATTTTGAATAAATCCATGGATAAAAATTCCAAAATTTACGTTGCTGGGCATCGCGGACTCGTTGGATCTGCCTTAATGGAAAACTTAAGTTCAAAAGGATATACAAATATTATAGCCCGAACGCATAAAGAACTAGACCTTACGAACACAGAATCGGTATCAAGGTTTTTTGAAGCAGAAAAGCCTGAATTTGTTTTTCTGGCTGCGGCTAAAGTTGGTGGTATTGTGGCAAACAATGAATATCGGGCGGATTTTATTTATGAAAATTTGATGATTCAAAACAATGTCATTCATCAAAGTTACCTTCATGGGGTCAAAAAATTGCTTTTCTTGGGAAGCACCTGCATTTATCCTAAAAATGCCCCCCAACCTATGAAAGAAGAGTATCTTCTGACCGATATTTTGGAATACACCAATGAACCTTATGCAATTGCCAAAATAGCAGGCATCAAAACCTGCGAAGGTTATAATTTGCAATATGGCACTAATTTTATTTCGGTGATGCCAACCAATTTATATGGGCCAAACGATAATTTTGATTTGGAAAAATCGCATGTGTTGCCTGCATTGATCAGAAAGATTTATTTGGCAAAAATGCTTAGCGACTCAAATTTTGATGCCGTTCTTGGTGATACTAAGTTTGAAACAATCGAGGAAGCTAAAGATTATCTATCTACATTTGGAGTTAGTGGCAAGAGTGTTGAAATTTGGGGCACAGGAAATCCAAAGCGAGAGTTTTTATGGTCTAAGGACATGGCCGATGCTTGTGTTTTTATCATGGAAAACCGCAATTTTAAGGACACTTTTGCAGAGAATCAAAATCAGATTCTTAACACCCATATCAATATTGGAACAGGAAAGGAAATTTCCATCAAGGAATTGGCACATAAAATAAAAACCCTTATTGGTTTCAATGGGGAATTGATTTTTAACGCCAACAAACCGGACGGAACCATGAGAAAACTTACAGATGTTTCTAAACTTCAAGGTTTGGGCTGGCATCATACCGTCGATTTGGATGAAGGATTGAAAACACTTTACAATTGGTACCTCAATGATAAATGACTATTTAAAAATAGCGATCAAAGCTTCTTTGGAAGCAGGAGATGCTATCATGAAAATCTATGATACCTCTTTTAGCGTCGAACTGAAAGAAGACAAATCGCCACTGACAGAAGCGGATAAAAGAGCAAACACCATCATAACTTCTTATCTAAAACCTACCAACATTCCAATTATCAGTGAAGAAAGTAAACAAACGGCTTATTCATTAAGAAAAAACTGGGACACCTGTTGGGTTGTTGATCCCGTTGACGGCACAAAGGAATTCATAAAGCGTAACGGGGAATTTACCGTGAACATCGCCTTGGTATCCAAACAACAACCAATATTGGGCGTGATCTATGTTCCTGCAACAAAGGTTCTATATGCTGCGGATGTCATTAAAAAAACCACATTCAAGGCGATTCTTGATACTCACAAAACCGCAATTGAGAGGGTTTTGGAATTGCTGGAACCACTGCAACCGAAAACAATTAAACAATCTTCAGTGCGAGTGGTGGCAAGCCGTTCACACATGAGCCAAGAAACGATGGATTTTATGGAAACATTGAAATCTGAAGGGAAATTTATTGAAATTGTTTCAAAAGGCAGCTCTTTAAAATTTTGTTTGTTGGCGGAAGGGGAAGCCGATGTCTACCCTCGATTTGCTCCAACCATGGAGTGGGATACCGCGGCAGGTCAGGCGATTTGTAACGCAGTTGGGATTGAGGTCATTTCAAAAGAAACGGACAAACCGCTATTATACAATAAAGAAAACTTATTGAACCCGTGGTTTTTGGTGTCGGCATTATGAAAGACAGCTCAAGAAAAAGACATATCGCCAAAGCCATCACGTGGAGAATTGTAGGGACCATTGATACCATCCTTTTATCGTGGGTCATCTCCGGCAACCCCTTTACAGGCTTAAAAATCGGTTTGGCAGAGGTGTTGACCAAAATGCTTTTGTATTATTTTCATGAACGGATTTGGTTCAACATTCAATTTGATAACAGCAATCAAAGACATTTGTTAAAAACAGTGACATGGCGTATCTTGGGCACAGTAGACACGATGCTGTTGGCTTGGTTGATTACAGGAGACCCAATGACTGGTCTCAAAATTGGCCTGGCAGAAGTAATTACCAAAATGATTCTATATTATTTACATGAAAAAATATGGTATAAAATAGATTTTGGCGTTGAATATAAAAGGAGGATAAGACCATGAAAGAACACATCATAAGCCATACCTACCAAATTTCCGTTAGCGACAGGCGAAAAGCAAATAAGCACAATTCGTTTCTGTTGTGGTTCACTGGTTTATCCGGTTCGGGTAAATCAACCATTGCAAACAAAGTGGAGTCAGTATTGCACAATAAAGGCATCAAAACCTACACCCTTGATGGCGATAATATTAGGAAGGGATTGACCAACGATCTATCATTTGCTCCTGATGATAGGACCGAAAACATCCGAAGAATCGCCGAAACCGCAAACCTTATGATTGATGCCGGGTTGGTTGTTTTGGCCGCCTTTGTATCGCCCTACAAAAAAGACAGGGAGAACATCAAAACTATCGTCAAAGATGTTAATTTTGTCGAAATATACATCAACACGAGCATCAAAGAGTGTGAGCGTCGCGATGTCAAGGGTTTGTATAAAAAGGCAAGAGCAGGCGAAATTCATGATCTGACCGGCGTATCATCACCCTATGAAGCGCCAACAGATCCAGATATTGAAATTTTCACAGAAGAAGAATCAATCGACGATGCTGTACAGAAAATCGTGGATTTTATAACACTAAAATTGGAACTTAAGTATGAGTAAATATTATCTCAATTATTTAGACGAATTAGAAAGTGAGGCCATCTATGTGTTACGCGAAGTTTGGGCCCAGTTTCAAAATCCTGTGATTTTGTTTTCTGGAGGAAAGGATTCAATTGTGGTCACGTACTTGGCAAGAAAGTCTTTTTATCCCGCAAAAATTCCTTTCGCTTTAATGCATGTTGATACGGGGCATAATTTTCCGGAGACCATCAAATTCAGGGATGATTTGATAAAAGAATTGCATTTAAATCTTATCGTAGGGTCGGTTCAGGAATCCATTGATGGAGGAAGGGTAGCCGAAGAAAAGGGAAAAAGTGCCACCCGAAATGCTTTACAGACTACAACGCTTTTGGATGCCATTGAAAACCATAAAGTGGATTGTGCCATTGGTGGCGGACGACGCGATGAGGAAAAAGCAAGGGCCAAAGAACGCTTTTTTTCACATCGAGATGATTTTGGGCAATGGGATCCAAAAAACCAACGTCCGGAATTGTGGAATATTTTCAACGGCAAACATTTTCAAGGAGAACATTTCAGGGCGTTCCCAATCAGCAATTGGACAGAAATGGATATTTGGAATTATATAAAACGGGAAAACTTAGCCATTCCTTCGCTTTACTTTGCACACCAACGCGACGTAGTTTGGCGGCAAGATACGTGGATTCCCAATTCAGAATTCTTAAAACTGGAGAACCATGAAGAAGTCGTAACAAAAAAAATACGCTTCAGGACTCTTGGAGACATTACCATTACCGGTGGGATTGAATCTGATGCAGATACCCTTGAGAAAATTGTGGATGAGGTTTCCGGGATGCGCCAAACCGAGCGGGGCAACAGAAGTGACGACAAACGTTCGGAATCTGCCATGGAAGACAGAAAACGCCAAGGGTATTTTTAAGGCTAAGAATTAAATTGCATACAATGTTAGAAAATAATCAATTACTACGTTTTACAACTGCTGGAAGTGTTGATGACGGAAAGAGCACCTTGATAGGAAGGCTTCTTTACGATTCCAAATCGATATTTGAAGACCAATTGACAGCCATTGAAAACACGAGCAAAAAGAAAGGCCACACTGGCGTTGACCTTGCATTGTTCACAGACGGATTACGCGATGAGCGGGAACAAGGAATAACCATCGATGTTGCCTATAGATACTTTACAACACCCAAACGAAAATTCATCATTGCGGATACACCAGGACACATTCAATATACTCGGAATATGGTTACCGGGGCATCAACGGCCAATGCAGCCATTATCTTGGTAGATGCTAGGCACGGTGTTATCGAGCAGACAAAAAGGCATTCCTTTATAGCGTCTTTGTTGCAGATTCCACATGTGATTGTTTGTGTCAATAAAATGGATTTGGTGGATTATTCAGAAGAAGCCTATAACAAAGTAATCAATCAATTTGAAGAATTTTCATCAAAATTGCTGGTACGGGACATACGTTTTATTCCTATAAGTGCCCTAGATGGAGACAATGTGGTGCATCGATCACAGAATATGGATTGGTATCAGGGCGCACCGCTTTTGCATACCCTGGAAACCATGCACATCAGTAGCGACATCAATAAAGTGGATGCCCGGTTTCCTGTTCAGACCGTGTTGCGCCCACAGAGTGAATCCCATAGAGATTACCGAGGCTATGCAGGAAGGGTGGCAAGTGGTGTTTTAAGAGTGGGCGATGAAATAACCGTAATGCCATCGGGTTTCACATCCAAAATTAAAAGCATCGACACTTTTGAACAAGAAATTGAGGAGGCGTTCGCACCGATGTCAGTTTCAATAACTTTGGAAGACGATATAGATATCAGTAGAGGTGATATGATCGTTCGGTCGAAAAACAAGCCAGATGCCTCTCAAGATATTGAAGTGATGCTATGCTGGTTGCAGAATTCAAGTGCCAAACCCAATACAAAATACAGCATCCGCCACACCTCGAACGAGCAAAAAGCGATGATTAAAGAAGTACTGTATAAAATAGACATCAACACTTTAGAAAGAAAGACCGATGACAAAGAATTGAACATGAATGATATTTCCAAGGTGATGATCAGAACCACCAAACCCTTAATGGTAGATTCTTACAGAGAAAACAGAATCACCGGAAGCATCATCCTTATCGATGATGCCACCAATGAAACTGTTGCTGCGGGGATGATTGTGTGACTTTGTTCTGTTAAGGTAAAACCATTGTAATTTATGGAAAATTAAATGTTATCTATTAAACCCTTTACATGAAATTTACTTGTAATAACTATCTTACAAGACTTGTATTGGTCGGTTTTCTAACTGGGTTCGCTCAAATAATTTCTTTGGTGTCGGTTGGTTTTTTGAAAACACTTGATCAATCGGTGGTTTATGACATAGGGAATTATGAATCATTGATTGTTGTTTTTACTGCCATTATTTCATTGGGGCTTCAGGTAGTTACGGTTCGGGACATTGCAATCTCCAAAAACTGGCAGCGTATTTTGACTAATAGTCAGCGTGATCGTTTGACCTTTTCTTTTGTTATTATTGTAGGGGCACTTTTCTTCGATTTTTTTATCAAGACAATACAAGTGGACAATCTTATTTTCTATGCTGTAATACCACTTATCGCGCTTAATTCCGATTATGCATTTTATGGGAAGGGCGAGCCCATCAAAGGAGCATTTTTGTCTTTTTTACGAGTATCTATATTGTCATTGTTTATTATTTTCAGTGTGGTTTTTGAAAATGAAAATATTAGGGTCTCATTTATAATTACTATTTTAATCACTTATTTTCTAATCGGATTTCTCTCTTCTCGGTTGAATCTACAAGCTTATATTGTAAAACCCAAAACGAACTTTTACAAGTCATATCTCAATTCTATGAATGTGGGTTTGGCCTCCTTCTCATTGGTGTTTTTTGGGTTAGGTGTTGTATCGTACGCAAGCCTCTTTTATACGGAAGAAGCCATTGCAAATGCCTATCTTCTATTAAAGATTTATGTGTTTTATGTAGGAATTAAACGTCTAATCGTTCAGATTCTCTTTAAAGAACTCACTAGCGAAAAACTTATCAAAACTATTGACCATATAGGGATTGTCATTGGTTCGGCAATCATATTGATTTTGATATATTATCCAGAATATTCTATTAAGTTCTTCGCCAAGGATTATGAAAAATCAATATATAATTTGTATTATTTACTACCAGCAATATTTTTTACGTCCATTTCAATCACAAGTTCAGTCGATTTGTTGCTTAAACTCAAAGACCGCTTCTATTCAATCGGTTTTATTCTTGGAGCCTTATTCGTTTTAATCAGCGTTTTCCTATTTAGTCTTTATGACAAAAGTAATGAGGCTTATTTATATTTGTCAATTTCCTTTGGAGAATTCATCGTAATAGTGATTCATGGTTGGGGATTGAAGAAACTGTTGTTTTTTAAGGAACGATTTCTATTCATAATTGGTACAATCATAATACTGGTTTCGCTAAATTATTTTTTATTGATGATTGGAAATAAAGTGATTTCTTTGTTAATCTTTGGCTTATTGCTATCTGGATACGTACTTTATAATTTAAAATATAAAACCAACGCGGCCTAAAGACTGATACAACTGACAGAATGAAAGTTTCTAAAAATAGAATATGTTCTTTAATCTTGTTGGGATTTTTTCTGATAATCTCCATTGGAAACGTCATTATTCAGTTGTCCTGTATTTTGTTTTTTGGATTGGCAATGATTCTTTTCAAAGGGATCAACAGAAATAAAAACTTTAATATTTTTTATCTCTCCTTGATGACAATGTCGATTTTGCAAGTGTTTTTATTTTATAGAAATGATTACTCGATTGCTTATTTGCTGAATACACTTTTAATTACCCTCATGTGGTTTCTCGCTTATTTAGCCCATAATTTTATTGTCAATAGTTCAAAAATACTACAGATTGAGTCCATTGAAAAAATATTGAATACGTTCTTTACATTAAACGTGTTATTAGTGGTTGTAGAGTATATAGTGGTTTGTTTTCGTGCCGAATCCATTTTTCCTTTTGGGGTTGAGGGCTTTGGAATGTCAACAGGAGATTATTTAAGAGGGTTTTTCGCAAATTCCTCGGTCAACATGGTAATTATGGCATTCTTTGCCACTTATTATTATTATCAAATGAAAACTATTAAGACGGCATTTGCCATAGTTATTATGATTCTCACGACCTATATGAGCGGTATTATCTTAGCGCTTGCCGTTGTAGCGATTTATGGATTCTTTATGTTCAGTTTCAAAAACAAGATAAAAATCTTACTTGCCATTGTTGTGGGTATTTATTCATTCTCTATTATAAGCCCAGAAAACGTTAAGTATGTGAAGGCGGTCTTTAATGAAAAGATCAATAGTAAGACCGATCCTGCGAGAAAAATCGTGTCCTTCGAACAGACAGCTTCAAATTTTGTGAGCAGTACAAGTTCTTTTTTATTGGGCGAAGGAGGTGGGAAGTTTTCTTCGCGGACCGCCTATCTAACAGGTGGTGAATATGTATCATGGTATCCAAAAGATTTGATTTACAGGAGTGAAAAATTTGAGAATAACCATTTTCAGCTTTGGAACAATAAAGCGTTGAGTATCGCGTATAGGGATGGTACTGCTAATCAGCCCTTCTCCTTCTATAATAAAATAGTTGGAGAATATGGTCTGATAGGAATTCTATTGTTTTTGGTTTATATCTCATATTTCCTTAAAAATAGGCGTTATTTAACTTATGGAAAGCTCATACTTCCATTGATGTTGGGCTTTTTCGTGTTGGATTATTGGTTTGAATATTTTACCGTCATCCTCTTTTTTGAATTGTTCATGTTACTGGATATTAAAAAGAACCAGCAATTGGAGCAAATCTCAACAATCGATAATCAGTTCGAAATAATAAAGGATGATGAAATTTAGGAAACTAGAAAGTAAGAGTATTTACTTGTGGTTATTATCATCGGTGGCTTTTACGATTCCATTGCCTATGCTATTCAACAATATTTCGATTATTTTGCTTCTTTCTTTTTGGCTCTTCTTGTGTTTTCGAAAACAAACAAACAAGCCTAATCTGAAGACCGTCTTAGTCTTAACCATTCCTTATTTGCTACTCGTTATTGGTGCTTTTTATAGTAAAAATCTACATCAAGTATCCATAGAATTAACAAAGGGACTACCTTTTCTGTTACTTCCCATAATAGTCTTGACCATGCCGTTCAATATATTAAAGGACGACTTTAGGAAGGTGCTTAAGGGATTCATTTTTGGAAATTTTTTAGTTTGCTTATTCTTACTGTTTATTGTACTCAAGACACTAGTTGAAGAAAATTTTTCTACGAAGACTTTATGGGGCTTGACCCACCAAAGTTTATCATCCCATGTAGATTTAAATGCGATATACTTATCTCTGTATGTTTCACTATGTATTACGTTTCTTTTGCATTTTTTTCTGACTTATGGCAAAAATTTATCAATTAAGTGTAAAACATTGTTTGCTTTTGTCTCATTGCTATTTTTAGTGCTGTTGATATTCCTTTCTTCAAGAACGGTAATGATAAGCTGTTTTATTGTCAATTCTGCGATGTACATACATTACGAACTTAAAAAACATAATGCAGTAAAAGTTTTAGTCCGTTTTGTATTGATAATCGGTTTTCTGTTTGTTGGAATTTTTACAGTGAATCCTATTTTCAAATGGAGAGTCGAGTCCGTGTTTGATATTCAGGACAATACAATAAGTTCAAACAAGGAACAAGGTATCAAAATGAGAAACAAACTCTGGTCTTCTTCTGTTGAAATATTCAAAGGCAATTGGCTGATAGGAGTCGGAACTGGTGATTTTAAAGACGAGTTGGAAAAGGTTTACAAAGAAAATAATTACAGGATTCAATACAGGCATCATATGAATTCCCATAACCAATACCTATCATACAGTGTGAGTAATGGAATGTTGGGATTGCTTTTGTTTTCATTATACATCCTTTATTGCGTAACTTTATTTATTAAAAGTAAAAACAAACTCCCTCTCTTTATATTGCTCACAATTTTGATGTGTTTTATGACTGAATCTCATCTATATACCAATAAAGGGGTCATTGTAGTTGCATTCTTTATGACATTGCTGCTAAAACACACTAAAGACACCGAAGAAATAGGATTAAATGAAAAAGGCTAATATCTTAATTTTGGCGCAACTTCCACCACCAGTGCATGGTGCCTCAACAATTAATGAGATAATTGTTGATAGTAAAATTATTAATGCCACATTCAACTTAATACTGTTACCATTTAGTTTCGTCAAAAGCGTGGACGATATAGGCAAAGCATCCTTCAAGAAGCTAATCTATTTGTTGAAGGTCATTATGAACCTTATTAAAACACTTATTTTAAGGCAAATCGATTTGGTATATTTCACACTCTCACCCACCGGATTTGCATTCTACAGGGATATTTTATTGGTAGTTATCCTAAAACTATTCAGTAAAAAAATCGTGTATCATTTACATGGCAAAGGAATTCGAGCAAGGGTTCTTAAATCAAAAACAGATAAATTATTATACACTTTTGTATTTAAAAATACACAGGTCATCACCCTTTCAAAAAGCCTAAATAAAGACATTGATTTGATATATGAGGGAACACCTTTTATATTGTACAATGGCATCAAATCACATAATATAATTAGTATTGAAAAAGCGCAAGAGACACCAATTATCTTTGTGTTTTTATCTAATTTGAAACTTTCTAAAGGTATTAAAACGTTTCTCGATGCCATAAAAATCACTTACGATAAAGGATATGTTTTTAAAGTAAAGATAATAGGCAATTCTGTTGACTATTCTATCGATGATGCCCAAGCATTTGTTAGAAGCAACAATCTATCAGGCATTGTAAATGTACTAGGCCCAAAATATGGCAAGGAAAAATTCAATGAACTTTCAGAGTCCGACGTATTTGTGTTTCCCACAGAAAATGATTGTTTCCCTTTATCCCTATTAGAAGCAATGCAGATGCAACTTCCGATTATTTCAACAAGCAATGGAGCAATTCCAGACATTGTTGAAGAAGGGGTAAATGGTTTCATCGTGGAGGAGGGCAATGCTAAACAAGTTTCTGAAGCTATGATAGCATATATTAATAATAAAAGCTTGCTTCATGTGCATGGAAAGAATAATCTGGAAAAATTCCAAAATAACTACACACAACAACTTTTTGAACAAAACTTCGTTCGTACAGTCCAATCGGTACTGTCCAATCTCAAAAGCAGGAATGCATAAATTGACAAATCCACATGTCTAAATTAAATAGGGTTTGTCTTATTTTCTTATAAAATTGGCTAAATTTGCGACTTTGATATACCTAAAAGAGAAACTTTCAATGTTCATTCAAACAGCAAAAAAACATCCATTTTCAAAACTGGTATAAATATGTGTGGAATCGCTGGATTTATTGGTTTTAAGAATGGGAAAGAACTTGCACATCAAGCTTCAATAACCCAGCAGCATCGAGGACCGGACAGTCAGCAAGTGTGGTCAGATGATGTCGTAGCTCTTGCACATCAACGACTTTCTATCATCGATTTGAACGAGCGTTCCAATCAACCCTTGCAAAAGAATGATTTCGTCATCGTCTATAACGGCGAACTTTATAATTATAAGGAACTGAAGGTTTATCTGCAAAACACGCATAATTCAACCTTTTCAACACATTCAGACACCGAAGTCATTCTGGAATATTATATCCAAGAAAAGGAGCTCTGCCTAATGGCATTTGAAGGGATGTTCGCCTTTGCAATCTATAACAAAACATCAAAGGAGTTATTTTTAGCTAGAGACCATTTCGGGATAAAGCCACTCTTCTACTCGATAATCGATGGTAATATCTGTTTTTCGTCAGAACTTAAAACCTTGATTAAAATTAAAGGGTTCAATAAAACCATAAATAAGGCCGCACTCATTGGTTCGTTGAACTATGTTTGGATTCCTGGAAACGATAGCATGTTTGTGGACACTTTTAAATTACCACCAGCCCATTATATGCTTATTTCGGCACAAAAAGAAATTAAGGTATTGCCGTATTGGGAGTTGTCAGAACAAGATAAAATGGAAATTTCTGAAACGGAAGCCATCTCAAAACTTGAAGAAGTTATCGAGAATTCAATCAAAAAACACATGATTTCCGATGTCCCAGTAAGTTCTTTTTTAAGTGGTGGTTTGGATTCTTCCTTAATCTCCGTCATAGCATCAAAATATACCGATAGGCTCTCGACATACACCATCACCACCAGTGAAAAGGATAAAAAAGTGGAGCGTATGCCAGACGATCAGAAATACGCAAGAATCGTTGCAGAAACTCATAATTTTGACCATCATGAAATCGAAATTTTACCCGAGATTGTAAAATTATTGCCAGATATGGTTAAAACTCTTGACGAGCCCATAGGAGACCCAGCAGCCATCAACACTTTTTTGATCTGCAGCGCAGCTCGCGATAAAGGCGTCAAGGTATTGCTTTCGGGAATGGGAGCTGATGAGCTATTTTTTGGCTATCAAAGACATCGTGCCACATTAATAGCAGCCACTTACAACAAATTACCATCCAGCATTAAATGGGCGATTTCAAAATCTGTCCAATTGCTCCCTGTTCGTATAGGTCAGCGAGGCATCAAATTGACGCGATGGGCAAAACGTTTTTTGACATTTGCGTCCATGCCAACCGAAGAGGCGTATATGCGAAGTTATTCCTATTATGAGAAATACGAGTTAAAAAATCTTTTGAGGGGAAATAATGATAAAGAAATTGAGTGGATATATGAGTACCACCAAAATATTTTCAATTCAAGATACAAAGGCGATACCATCAACCAAATCTGCCATACCGACATGCATATGTTCATGATTGGATTGAATCTCACCTATTCGGACAGAGCCTCCATGGCAGCTTCAGTGGAGGTTAGAGTGCCATTTATAGACAAAAAAGTTGTGGAATTTGCAATGCGTATTCCAAGCGCACTTAAATTTAAAGACAATAAAGCAAAGTACATCCTCAAAAAAGCAGCAGAAAAGCATCTATCAAACGACATTATTTATCGCAAAAAAGCGTCCTTTGGAGCTCCAATTCGTTCTTGGATTTCCAATGAGCTCAGACCGATGGTTGACGAGTTGCTATCGAATGAACAGATAGAAAAGCGTGGTATTTTTAATTATGATTTTGTAAATTCACTTATTAACAAGGATAGAGAAGGCAAGGAAGATTATGCATACCAAATATATCAGCTTTTAACAATTGAGCTGTGGATGAGGGCTTACATAGATTGAATGCAACATAAGAAATGTGATGGAGAAACATACAAGTAAGACAGGCGACATTCAAGATTTTTGGAACGAAAATCCCTGTGGAACCAATTTTATAGATTACGAAATAGGAGAACAGTTTTTTACTGAATATGATCAGTTTCGCTACACTACAGAAGGCCATATTTTAGAAGAGCTCGACAGGACCGACTTTAAAAACAAAAAAGTTTTGGAAATTGGTCTGGGTCAAGGTGCAGATTCTATGCAAATCATTAAAAGAGGGGGCATTTATCACGGCATAGATTTGACCGCCGAATCAGTAAAACGAGTAAAAACCCGTTTTGAGATTTTTGGTTGTGAATATGAAGAGGTTCAACAAGTAAACGCCACAAAAATACCCTATCCAGATAATTATTTTGATATTGTCTATTCCCACGGTGTCATTCACCATTCACCAGATATTGAGTCCATTGTCGATGAGATTCATCGTGTGTTGAAACCGAAGGCCAAGGCAATTATTATGTTGTATAACAAAGATTCATTTAACTATTATGTGTCGATTGGTATGTTGAGGAGATTCGGTTTGTTATCATGTCTAGTGTTTCCAGGCATTTCAAAAGTCATTTCAAAAGCGACAGGCGAACCAGTGGAACGGATCAACAAGCATCTCTCAAATTACAAAAAAAGCGGCTCCAGTTATCTCAAAATGAAAAATTTTATCCACAAATCCACCGATGGACCCGATAACGTTTGGACAACAGTTTGGAACAAAAAAAGCGTTGCCAAACTTTTTCATAAATTTAAGCTTACCGATAGCAAAGTTCATTTTTTGAACGAACGGCATTTGTTAGGTTTACAGCGTGTAATTGGGGATAGCCATAAAAGACATTTGGCGCGAAATTATGGCTGGCATCTCTGGAGCTATTTTGAAAAGGAATAAATTGAAAAATCAACAACCCTATTAACTTATATTGAAATGAAAAAACAAAATTTGTTGCTTATCGTAATACTGACGGCTTTTTTTGCATGTAAAAACGATCAAAAATCAAGCGATACCCAATCAGAATCGAAGGATATGGAAGCGGTAAAAGAATCCTTCAAAGATGATGAGATTGAAAACGCTTTATACACAGGCTATTTTGTGAAAACTGAAAGTGGATTTGATGCGGTAATTAAAGACAACATGCTATACCTCTTAAAAAGCAATCCAACGGAAAGTGACAAAAGCAATCATTTCTTTCTACACATTTTACCAAAAAACGGAAAGGAAATCAATATGGATTTTGCACCATCAGAGTTCAGGTATAATGATCAATTGAGTGATAAGTTTGCAGATGTTTTGGTTTATAAAAGAGAGTTGCACGATGCAAACGAAACATCCGATTTAAATTTTGGTCAATTCAATGAGAAAGGCCGAACGTGGAATGCTTATGTTCAACTGGATAAACTGAGTAAATTAGACAACGCATACCACAACGAATATCTTGAGAACACGAAAAACAATCGATTTTTACGACACTTTGAGCAAGCCCTTAATGAAGGTTACTACATGAAAGACTCTAATAATTACGACTTATTATTGAATGGCCATACGTTGTATTACATTAAGGCAAATGGCAATGCTTCAGATATGGAAAAAATGATGTTCCTTCACATTAAATTCAATAATGAACAAACTGATTTAGGACTCGATTTTAAACCAACCGAATATCAAATCAATGCAATGCTTGGTAAGAAATACGATAATTTAATCGTTCTCAAAAGGGAAATTCCCGACAATGGAAAAATAACCCAACTGGGAACTGGTCAATACGATAAGACCGGTCAGAAATGGTCAGTAGTCTATGAAGTTGAAAAACTATATGACAACATGAACTTTATCTATGATGACCAATATAATGACATTCTTAATGATTAAAACCTAACACCCATTTTATTGCAGTTATAAAGATTTTTCAAAGCTTTCTCTTTGAACAATGGGATGTGAAATTAGCCATAAAAAGGCCTCTATCTCCCGCAAAGATTACTGTTTTTCTTGCAAAATCCAGCAAAATTGTAATATTTTTGAAAACAGGACAAAAGGCCTTATGGCAATCTTTGAAAATGCGCCTAAACAATAGAAACACAGAATGAAACAGGTCATACAAAACTTTAAATCAGGAGAATTATATGTGGATGATGTGCCATTGCCATCCATTTCTAAAGGAATGGTACTGATTGAGAATAAGTATTCACTGATTAGTGCTGGCACCGAAAGAGGTACAGTTAAGGTAGGAAAAGCGAGTTTATTGGGCAAAGCCAAACAACGTCCGGACCTTGTGGCACAGGTCATTCAAAACATCAAGAAAGAAGGATTAAAGGCTACTTTAGACAAAGTCCGAACCAAACTGGATAGCTTAAAAGCACTAGGCTATAGCTCTTCCGGAGTTGTAATGGCATCTTTGGATAGCAGCAACCTTTTTCGGCCAGGCGATCGTGTGGCATGTGCTGGTCAGGATTATGCCTCACATTCAGAAGTGGTGGCAATACCACAAAATTTGGTGGCTAAAATTCCTGATAATGTGTCTTTTGAGGACGCAAGTTATACCACATTAGGTGCCATCGCGCTTCAAGGCGTTAGACAGAGCGAACCCACTTTGGGAGATAACGTTTGTGTGATTGGTCTTGGTTTATTAGGGCAAATTACCTGTCAATTATTGAAAGCCAATGGCTGCAACGTCTTCGGGATTGATTTATCCTCCCGACTGGTAGATTTGGCAAAAGAAACAGCCGCCGATGAGGCCATGTTAAGAACGGACTCAAACCTATTGGCCACTATTGATACTTTTACTAACGGTCATGGGTTTGATAGCGTTATCATTACCGCTGCCACACCATCCAACGACCCGATTGAACTGTCAGCCGAAATTGCCCGTAAAAAAGCTAAAATAATTATTGTTGGTGCTGTTAAAATGGATATCCCAAGAGACCCTCATTTCTTCAGAAAAGAGTTGGACTTAAGAATGTCCTGTTCTTATGGTCCAGGGCGTTACGATGTGACCTATGAAGAAAACGGTAAAGATTATCCTTATGCATATGTTCGATGGACTGAACAGCGCAACATGGAAGCATTTTTAAAACTGATTTCCAACGGAAGCATCAAATTACAACACCTTACAACGCACATATTTGATATCATTGAAGCAGAAAAGGCATACGATATTGTTTTAGGGAAAGTGGAAGAACCGTCCATTGGAATCTTATTGAAATACCTAGAAGGAAATCCAGACAAGTCCACCACAAAATATAGCGTCAGTTCCAAAAAAATAGGTCAGATAAATATTGGTTTTATCGGTGCAGGAAGTTTTGCCCAAAGTTATTTGATTCCGAATGTGATGTCTGCCGGAGCGTCGCTCGACACAGTCGTGACCACAAAGGGAATAACCTCAAAGAACGTCGCCCAGAAATTTGGATTTAACGCCACTTCATCTGATGCGGAGGACATACTTACGAACCCAAACATCAACACAGTTTTCATCGCAACACCACATAATTCTCATGCCCAATATACAATCGGTGCCTTAAAAGTTGACAAACATGTTTTTGTTGAGAAGCCATTGGCAATGACCTTAGAAGAACTTGGTGAGGTCGAGAATGCATTAAATAACTCCAATGGTAAGTTAATGGTTGGATTCAATAGACGTTTTGCAGACGTTTCTAAAAGCATAAAAAAATCTTTCGAAAGTTTGTCAGAGCCAGTTTTCGTGAATATCCGTGTGAATGCTGGCTTTATTGCAAAAGATCATTGGACGCAAAACCCAGAACTTGGTGGCGGACGCATCATTGGAGAGATGTGCCACTTTATCGATCTGATGCAATATTTCACGGGTTCTGAACCCGTTAAGGTATATGCTGAATGCATTGCAACTCCGAATGAAAAAATGAAGGCTGATGACAATATTTCCATCATTGTAAAGTTTAAGAATGGAGCAGTGGGTAATCTTATTTATTTGGCAAATGGAGATAAAGCCTTGCCAAAGGAAATGATTGAAGTTTTTGGTGGCGGAAAAATAGGAAGAATTTTAGATTTTAGGTCAGGCGAACTTTGTGAAAATAATAAAACTTCGCAAATAAAATCCAATTCTAAAGGTCATAAACAAGAAGTACATGAATTTCTTGAAAGCATTAAAAACGGATTGGAATCCCCAATTAGTTTCGAATCCATAAAACTGACAACCAAAACCACATTCAAGATTATCGATAGCCTCAATACTGGATTGCCACAAAGAATTTAAAAATTGGCTATAAAATACATCAATCAAGACAATACTTTTCAGAGAGCACTAATGTTACTGCTTGTGAGTAATATAGTGCTCTTTTTTTTAGGTGACGTTGCTAATAGGGTGGCGACGATGTACGATTCAAGTTTTTTAAGATATACAGGTGCTTCAAAAGCACTTGGACTGGTTCTAAATGCAATTTTTATCATTAAATACAGATTATACAAAAAGGAATATGCAAAAGCACTTCTCGTTTGCATCATGCTATTAGTATTTGTTTTTATAGTAAGTAATTTGTTGTTGAAGGATATAGACGTTTTTGAAAATCTAAAGGCCAATACGCTTTTTCTCCTATATGCATGCTTTTTGCCATTTCTTTTAATTCCGTTTTTCAGTATCAACCGTGAAACTACGAATATAGGATTGAACATCTTATTGAACATCTTTTGGTTCAACATCATCTTCATTATTATAGGCTCCATATTTGATTTTCCATCGTTGCGTACTTATTTTTATGGTGAACGATTTGGATATAAGGGTCTTTTGGAAAGAAGCACTTATGCTAGTTACCTATTTATATTCACAATCATTTACTATTATTACAACTGGCAGGTGTATAGAAAAAGGCATGAACTTTTTTGTGTCCTTTTGGCGATTTTGGTCTCGCTATTTATAGGCACTAAAAGAGTTTACTTGTTTTTGGCATTATTGGGAATCTTTCATTTTTTCTACGGAAAACTATATCTAAAGCGCTGGTTTTATCTTGTTTTAACAGGAATAATCGTGCTGGGAGTGGTTTTTAGATCGTTCATATTGAACCTCATTAATGACCGATTTGAATTATTCATTAAAATCTATCATAATGAAGGATTTCTTACCTCATTTACCTCATATCGAAGTAATTTATTAGTAGATTACGTCAATACATTTGTTGAGAATCGGTGGTCTGCTTTAAACTATGTATTTGGCGGTGGCTTTTTTGATCGCATTCATCCAGAAATGGATTTAATTGATGCTTACCTTTTTTTCGGAGTTTTAGGTCCATCAATTTATATTTTTATATACCGAAAATATATGTTCAACTATAAAATTAAAAGTCCTATAGTATGGTTTTATTTATTACTTATCATAATTTTGGCCTTTTTAAGTAGCGGAATAATTTTTACTGCGGATTTTGCGATTCCTTTGATTTTGTTAAGCTCCTATTTTTATTTCGAACAAAAAGGCAAGGAAATTTGAAAAAAAGTTTTAATGATAGTTTTACCAGGTTAAAACACTACGTTGAACACCATCAATTTAAGGGCTATGACCCATACGATGGCCTTAACAGTTGGATGATTCAGAAAACATATTTTGGTAAATCAAGATTTTTTAGATTGGCATGGATACAATTCTTCAAGAGAAACCCCATAAATCTCAGAAGTGCCGCAGGAGTAGAAAAAGCCCATAACCCAAAAGGATTGGGTCTGTTTTTAATTGGATACTGTAATCTATACAAATTAGACAAGAGTGATGAGCATCTCAAAACCATCAATTTTTTGGCAGGTGAGATCATTCTGCTTCAATCCAAAGGTTATTCCGGAGCTTGCTGGGGCTATAATTTTGATTGGCAGGCGCGTGCTTTCTTCCAACCGAAGTTTACACCAACAGTCGTCGCTACCACCTTCATAGCCGAAGCACTTTTAGAAGCTTATATGATAACGAAAAACCAATTATATTTGGAAACGGCAATCAGCACCTCTAGGTTTGTACTGAATGATTTAAACAAAACATATGATTGTGATGGAGACTTCACATTATCATACTCCCCACTAGACACAACCCAGGTTTTTAATGCGGGGCTTTTAGGGGCAAAGCTGTTGTCTTTAATCTATATGCACACAAAAGATGATCATCTAATCCAAAACGCACAGAAAATAGTATCATACGTTTGTAAAAAACAGAATTTGGATGGATCGTGGCCATATGGTACATTACCCTATCATCAATGGATTGACAATTTTCATACAGGCTACAATCTCGAATGTATAAGTGTTTATAAGCAGGTTTCTGGAGATAGCTCATTCGATCAGATTTTGGATAGTGGGATGAATTATTATTTAAACACCTTTTTTACGCCCGAAGGCATCTCAAAATATTACAATAATCAAACATTTCCGATTGATATTCACGCTCCGGCTCAGCTAGTTGTCACCCTCAGTAAGTTTGGAAATATCAAAGAACAAAGGCAAAAGGTGGACAAAGTCCTTGATTGGACAATCTCAAACATGCAATCCAAAAAAGGGTTTTTTTATTATCAGAAAAAGAAGCACACAACTTCAAAAATTCCCTATATTCGATGGGCACAGGCGTGGATGTTCTATGCCTTCAGTTACTACATATTAGAATTTGACGGGAATGAGTAGAGTACATTTTTTAAACACAACGATTGACAATTTATCTACTAAGGAAACGCTTCAAATAATTGAAAGTTCTATACACAATCGACAGCAGTTGCATCACGTTGTGGTTAATGCAGGAAAGATTGTAGAAATGCAATCCGATTGTCAATTGCGGCATAGTGTGAATGAAAGCGACCTCATAAATGCAGACGGACAAGCAGTGGTGTGGGCCTCAAGACTATTGGGCCAACCATTAAAGGAACGTGTCGCGGGTATTGACCTCATGACGGATTTGGTCAAAATGGCGCATCACAAAAAGTATAAAATCTTCTTTTTGGGTGCGACAGAAGAAGTGGTCAAAAAAGTAGTTCTAAACTATTCAAAACAGTATTCAGAAAATCTTATAGCCGGATTTAGAAACGGATACTTTACCAAAGCGAACGAACCATCGATTGCCAAAGACATTTCTGACAGCGGAGCTAACATTTTATTCGTTGCAATCAGTTCCCCTACAAAGGAAAATTTTCTTTATGATAATAAACAATTATTAGGGAATGTGAATTTCATAATGGGTGTTGGGGGTAGTTTTGACGTTGTTGCAGGTAAAGTGAAGCGGGCACCAAAATGGATGCAAGGCGCAGGTCTTGAATGGTTCTTCAGGTTTCTACAAGAACCAAACCGCATGTGGAGACGATATTTAATTGGAAATGCTAAGTTTATTTATCTTGTCTTAAAAGAGAAATTTAAAAAGGGTATATAATTAAATTTCTTTTTTTTATACTACTTCATAAATTTGCCCTGTACGATAAACACCAATATATACCCAAATTTTCAACTTACTTCCCTATTTTTGTAGCCTAAAAAAAAAAGAATGATCATAAAAAATATATGCTGCATCGGTGCTGGTTATGTGGGAGGTCCAACCATGGCAATTATTGCCCAGCAATGCCCTCATATTAAAGTGACTGTTGTAGATTTAAATGAAAAACGTATCGCCGATTGGAATGATGATGATTTAGACAACCTACCTGTCTTCGAACCCGGTTTGGATGCAGTTGTTAAAGAAGCAAGAGGAAGAAATTTATTTTTCTCTACAGAAGTTGACAAAGCAATTGACGAAGCCGAAATGATTTTTATATCTGTTAATACACCCACCAAAACTTACGGAAAAGGTAAGGGTATGGCTGCAGACCTAAAATACATCGAATTGTGTGCCCGACAAATAGCAAGAGTGTCCACACAAAACAAAATCGTTGTTGAGAAATCCACACTTCCAGTTCGCACTGCATCTGCAATAAAAAGTATTTTGGATCATACAGGAAATAACGTAAAATTTGAGATCTTATCAAATCCGGAGTTCTTGGCCGAGGGCACAGCGGTTTCTGATTTATTGATGCCAGATAGGGTTTTAATAGGTGGCGATACAACTCCTGAGGGTAAAAAGGCAGCCCAGGCCTTGGTAGATATATATGCAAATTGGGTACCTAAGGAACTCATTTTAACAACCAACGTATGGTCTTCGGAATTATCTAAACTTACGGCAAATGCATTTTTGGCACAGCGAGTGTCATCTATAAATGCCATGTCAGAAATTTGTGAAGAGACAGGAGCAGATGTGAACGAGGTGTCAAAAGCCATAGGAATGGACAGTCGTATTGGGTCAAAATTTCTAAAGGCGTCAGTAGGTTTTGGGGGATCATGTTTTCAAAAAGATATTTTGAATTTGGTCTATATCGCGAAGTCTTATGGTCTTAATGAGGTGGCCGATTATTGGGAACAGGTCATTCTTATGAATGAATATCAAAAAGAGCGTTTTACAAACAAATTGATTACTACTTTATACAATACAGTATCCGATAAGAAAATTACGTTTTTTGGTTGGGCCTTCAAAAAGGATACAAACGATACTCGAGAATCTGCAGCAATAAAGGTTGCTGATAATTTGTTGAATGAGCAAGCAAGAATTTCGGTATATGATCCAAAAGTGAAAGCACAACAGATTTATGCAGATTTGGATTATCTAAAAACAAGAACGGACTCCAAAAACAAACAATTGTTAACAGTTGAATCTGATCCATATATTGCGAGTGCAAATTCACATAGCATTGCCATACTGACCGAATGGGATGAGTTCAAAGCCTACGATTGGCAAAAGATTTACAATAATATGCTAAAACCTGCTGTTATTTTCGATGGAAGAAGTCTCTTAGAGCGAAAGAAAATGGAAGAAATAGGATTTGTTTATTACAGTATAGGCAGTGGAATAACAAATATATAAAGAGGAAATCTTTTAAAAATATGAAAAGAATACTTATTACAGGAGCCGCTGGATTTTTAGGATCTCATTTGTGCGATCGCTTCATCAAAGAAGGGTTTGAAGTGATTGGAATGGACAACTTCATTACAGGTGATCCAAGAAATATCAGTCATTTAACACCACATCCCAATTTCTCTTTTATAGAACACGATGTTACACAGTACATAAATATAGGCGATACATTAGATTATATTTTACATTTTGCTTCTCCAGCAAGCCCCATTGATTATTTGAAAATCCCCATTCAAACCTTAAAAGTTGGTTCGTTGGGGACCCATAATCTATTGGGTCTGGCAAAGGCAAAAAAAGCGCGATTATTAATTGCTTCAACCTCTGAAGTTTATGGAGACCCATTGGTACATCCACAAACGGAGGATTATTATGGAAATGTCAATACAATCGGGCCTAGAGGCGTGTATGATGAAGCCAAGCGTTTTCAAGAGTCCATCACCATGGCCTACCATCGATTTCATGGTTTGGAGACACGCATCGTTCGTATTTTCAATACATATGGACCACGAATGCGATTAAATGATGGTCGTGTGATTCCCGCCTTTATGGGTCAAGCCCTAAGAGGAGAGGATATTACAATCTTTGGAGATGGTTCCCAAACACGTTCCTTTTGTTATGTAGATGACCAAGTGGAGGGAATTTATAAACTTCTATTCAGTGATTATTCCTATCCAGTAAATATTGGTAATCCAAATGAAATTTCTATCAAGGATTTTGCGGAAGAAATCATTAAACTGACGGGCACCGATCAAAAGGTTGTCTATAAGCCTTTACCGGTTGATGATCCGATGCAAAGGCAGCCGGATATTGGTTTGGCACGAAAATTATTGCAGTGGGAACCTAAAGTTGATAGGGCAGAGGGAATGAAGACAACATATGATTATTTTAAGAACCTATCCGAAGAAGAACTTTACAAAAGTGAACACAAGGATTTTGTTGAACATATAAAGAGATAAGTTGAGTTTATTCAAGCAAGGACGTTATTCTGGTTATTTAAGACCAATCTCTTATTTAATCGATTTATGTATTATTAACGGCCTTGGAATATTTTATTATTTTAATGATATTAACCCGATTGTCTTTATAGCCTGTATGTCTTCGGCTTGGATATTGTTGTCTATTTTTTCGAAATTTTATGAGGTATATAGGTTTACCAGAGAAGTTACCATATTCTCGCTCACCTTACGTCAATTGGTCTTGTTTACGCTCGTCATGTTTGCTTTTTCTGGTTATAATCAAGACTTAAATATATATCCTTTTGCAATTTTAAAGTACGTGTTGATGTCGTTCTTTTTGATTGCAATCTTTAAATTTGCACTATACTATTTTTTGCAAAAGTATCGAACAGAATTTGGTGGCAATTACCGCAAAACTGTCATTTTTGGTGCCAACAAAAAAACATTGGCACTCCAGCATTTTTTCAACAAGAATCCTGAGTATGGCTATATCCATAAAAAAACATTCAATTTTAGGGAAAAAAGAGAAATGAGTCTTTCCGAGTGTTTTGACTATATCCTAAAAGAAAACATAGACGAAATTTATTGCTCAATTTCCGAATTGACCAACCATCAAATTGAAGAAGTTGCTGATTTTGCAGATAACAACCTGAAAATTTTAAAGTTCCTTCCTGATAACAAGGAAATTTACTCTAAAAAATTGAAATATGAATATTACGATTATATTCCTATACTGTCATTACGTAATATCCCCTTGGAAGATTCGATAAATACGGTGGTTAAGCGATCGTTCGACATCATTTTTTCTAGTTTGGTTATCATTTTTATTTTGTCATGGCTAACGCCGGTAATAGCGATTTTAATTAAGTGGGAAACTAGAGGCCCTGTGTTTTTCAAACAATCTCGAAACGGATTTAATTACAAAGAATTCGACTGTTATAAATTTCGTTCCATGACACCCAATCAGGACGCACATTTATACCAAGCTACAAGGGACGATCAAAGAGTTACTAAAATAGGTAGGTTTATTAGGAAAACAAGTATTGATGAACTGCCCCAGTTCTTTAACGTCCTTTTTGGAGACATGTCGATTGTTGGCCCGAGACCCCACATGGTGAGTCATACAAGTATTTATGCGAAACGAATTGATAAATTTATGGTACGCCATTTTGTAAAACCTGGTATTACAGGATTGGCACAAATAAGTGGTTTTAGAGGAGAAATTGAATCCGATAAGGACATTATTGGTCGGGTAAAATATGATATTTTCTATATCGAAAATTGGTCTTTGATTTTAGACCTTCGGATTATCATCAAAACCTTTATGAACGCTGTCAGGGGAGAAGAAAAAGCCTATTAGAGTCTTTGAACCAAAACATTCAGTTGCTTTTCAAAATTAAATCTTTCGTTTGCGGTTTGTTTTATTTTCATTCTTGAATCGGTATTCAGATAGGCTTTCTTTATTCCGGAAATCACGCGATTCAAATCCTTATAATCACCTGGTCTTGCAGTCCATCCAAGTTTGTTGTTTTCAATGATAGTCTCTCCTTCGCCACCACCGAAATAAACCATTGGAAGCCCTAATTGCGCATATTCAAAAATTTTTGATGGAACGGAACCGTAAATCCTTTTTATTAGTGGAATGATTGTCAAATCATACTTCAGAAGCTCTCTGTGCAATGCCTGCCTGGGTAGTTCACCATGATAAATTATTGGTAGTTGGGGATGCTTTGCTATGAACGCTTCAATTTTTTTTTGTTCAGCTCCAGTTCCGTAAATATGAAATTCGATTAAGGTGCAATCCAACGATTCACAAAGTTTAAAAATCCCTTGAGCAATTCCAAGAAGACCTGCATATACCATTTTTATTGTTTGCTCATTTGAACGAGGCGAATTGTCTTCAATTGTTTCAATATCAGGATAATTTCTATATAGAAATGTCTCTTTTTGAGGCAGTAATGTAGTTACATGAGTTAATATCTCATTACTTTGGCCCAAGATCAAGTCAGCGTTTTTATAATTAAATCGTTCTATTTTTTCCAATACCCGATAACTGAAATTTTTCTTGAAAGCACCCAATTCCAGTCCTGCTATAGGCCAAAGGTCACTAACGTTTAAAATCAATCGTCTATTTTTTGTTCGCAAAAAAAGCATAGATGTGAATGCAACCAATAACGGTGGAGATTGTATAATGACAGTTTTGGGAATATGGTTCCAAAGAAAAAACCAGGTTAAGCTAAAACCGTAGGAAAGCATAGCTACCAATCTTAGCAATTTATTTTTTGAATTGCTCGCATAAATCCAAAGACGATGGATCATCACTCCGTCTTTTTTTGATGATACTTTGAATTTGCCTTTATAGGGCGCAAAAATTTTACCTGTAGGGTAATTGGGTAAAGGTGTGAGAACGGTAACGTTAAACTTTCGGCTGTACAATCCATTCGCTAAATGAAACATTCGGTTTGAGGCGGCTCCGGTTTCTGGAGGGAAATAACTTGTTATGATTAGAATATCTTTCACCCCAATTGATAAATATCAATTATATGATTTGTAATACGCACTGCGGCCTTTCCGTCCCATAGTTCGGGAATTTGACCGGTTTTCCATTTTCCTGATAGCAAATGTTCAAAATTCTTTTTTATTTTTTCGGGATCACTTCCCACGAGCACATTTGTGCCTATTTCACACGTTTCGGGGCGTTCGGTATTTTCCCTTAAAGTGATGCAAGGTACATTCATTACCGTGGTTTCTTCCGTTATACCACCAGAATCGGTTAGGACTGCAAATGCATTTTTTACCAAATAATTGAATTCCAAATAACCGAGCGGTTCAACATAGTGAAGATTTTCAAAATTCAAATCCAAATCCTGAAGTAATTTTTTGGTTCGAGGATGTACAGGAAAGATAATTGGAAAATCTTTTCCAAGGGTAACGATTAGCGTTATCAAAGCTTTTAATTGTATCTCCTCATCGACGTTGCTTGGTCTGTGCAGCGTCATGACCATGTATTTTTTTTCTTTCAAACCTAAATCGCTCCAAATGTTGGGTTGTTTGAGACGAGATTCGTTTTTGCGGAGCGTATCAATCATCACATTACCAACGAAAAATATCTGCTCATCATTAAAGCCTAGTTTTTTCAGATTTGCATTCGCATAGGTTGAGGTCGTAAAAAAATAATCCGTCAAGCTATCGGTTACAATTCTATTAATTTCTTCAGGCATGCTCATATCTCCGGAACGGATGCCAGCTTCCACATGGGCAACTTTGACACCTTCTTTTTTGGCAACAATGGTACAGGCCATTGTTGAGGTAACGTCGCCAACCACCAGAACCAAATCGGTCGGGTTTTGATTCAATTCTTTTTCGAAACCAACCATTATAGCAGCAGTCTGTTCTGCTTGGGTACCGCTTTTTACTTCCAAATTAACATCAGGAAATGGTATGTTGAGTTCTTCAAAAAAAGTATCGCTCAAATTCTTATCATAGTGTTGGCCAGTATGGACCAAGCGGAAATCAATGTCAAAACCTTGATGTTTTTTCCGCTGTATGGCATCAATAATTGGCGCTATTTTCATAAAATTTGGTCGCGCTCCCGCTATAATAGTTATAATCATGAATTTTGGTTTACGTGAGATGAAAATTGTTTTAATTTACCACTTTTGGATCTCTGCAATTGCTCTTGACGCTCAAAAACAATATTTAGCCCAGATTCCAAATAACGTTCCATCTCGTTAGTGATTTTTTTAATTTTGTTTTCTGTAAGCGGATGAGAACTTACATAGTTGATTTTAAATTTGTCTTTTGCGTGTTGTTCTATAACAAATTCCTTTACATTCCCATCGTCTTCCACAATGCTTTTTGTGATATAATAAAAGGTCAAACCGGCAGCTTTTTTTCCGCTTGGTAAGATAGCAATATCATTGGTCCTACCAATCAATTTTTTCAAGATTGGTTTCTTGATAGTGCTTTTTTCCGAAAGGACCCCAACATCACCAATGTCATATCTAATAAATGGGTGTGCCTCGTTATCGAGCGATGTGATGACAACTCGCCCTTCTTTCCCAAATGATAGCGGCTGATTATCGGCATCCAATATTTCCACAAACAGCGTTTCGCTGTTCACAATCCATTCATCTTTTGGATTTTGAAAGGCAATCAAGTCCAGTTCCGAAGCCCCATATTCATTGATGACCGGCACGCCAAATTGAGCTCCCATCAATTCCCTGTCCTCCTCAAACAGCATTTCAGAAGTCACCACACAGACTTTCAATGATGGACAGATAGATGTCAGCACCAATCCTTTTCGTTTTAAATACTTTGCAAATTGAACAATAGAGCTCGTATAACCATTCAAATAATCAAAAGGGATTTCCTTAAATATTTTCAGATGATTTTCAAAAGCATCATCACTCAAATCAAATACCGAAAACCGATGACGCTTGCCCAAGGCATCTTTAAAGCGCTCTTTATAATATCCTTTTGTGTCTAATGGAATTCCATAAAATCGCGCCTGTTTGGAAGTGTTGAAATCCAAACCAAACCAATTGAAACGGTCTTGAATAATTGCCCAGGTCATCGCATGGCAATAGTTATCCTTTGCAAAAATAAATGGGTCGCCAGAAGATCCGGACGTTTTATTGACATACACAGTTGTAGCATTAAAACCATCTGAAAGACGCTGGTTTAAAGGAACTTGTAAATCACGTTTGGTCATGATGGGAATCGAATTCCAATCACCTGGATCGGCATTTTTCGCCAATATTTTGTAAAAGGGATTATTCTCTAAATGGAACCTGACAATTTCTTTTTTTTTATTCTCAACATAGTCTTCAAATTCTTTTTCATTTTTTGTCTGGATGTCCCGCAAAGCCAACCGTGCCTTTTTAATTGGAAAGCCGTTCAATTGCAATGAAAGGTCGAATAATTTCAAAAGAGTAGTGGATATTTTTGTAAAGGAAAGAAAAAAAATTCGTGATTTGGAACTGTAAACTTTATTTTTGCACCAAACAGACAAACATGAACATTCTTATACTTGGTTCGGGCGGAAGAGAACACACTTTTGCTTGGAAAATCATTCAAAGCCCACTTTGCAAACAGCTATTTGTGGCGCCGGGAAATTCTGGTACAGCTCAAATCGCTCATAATGTAGAAATGAGCACTACTGATTTTGAGAGCATAAAAAATTTCGTGGTTTCGAAAGCCATTGATATGGTAATTGTCGGCCCAGAAGACCCTTTGGTTGCGGGCATTCATGATTTTTTTCTAGAGGATGACGAGTTGAAACATGTTTCGGTCATTGGCCCGCAAAAAGCTGCTGCCCAGTTGGAAGGCAGTAAGGAGTTTGCAAAGGAATTTTTATTTCGGCACAACATCCCAACTGCCGATTATCAAAGTTTTAATGCACACAATGTTAATGAAGGGTACAAGTTTTTGGAAACGTTATCACCGCCATATGTTTTAAAGGCAGATGGATTGGCGGCAGGAAAAGGTGTTGTGATTTTGAAGGATTTAGAAGAGGCAAAAGCAGAATTGAAACGAATGCTGGTCGATGCTAAATTTGGAAAAGCAAGTTCAAAAGTGGTCATTGAAGAATTTTTGGACGGTATCGAACTGAGTTGTTTTGTGTTGACTGATGGCAAGCATTATAAAATTCTTCCCATGGCAAAAGACTATAAACGCATTGGAGAAGGTGATACCGGATTGAATACGGGAGGCATGGGTGCGATTTCGCCTGTTCCTTTTGCAGACGGATCATTCATGGAAAAAATAGAAGAGCGCATCGTAAAGCCTACGATTTTAGGCCTTCAAAAAGACAATTTACCCTATAAAGGTTTTGTTTTTATCGGATTGATTAAGGTTGGAGACGATCCGATGGTCATAGAATATAATGTGAGAATGGGCGATCCTGAAACGGAAGTCGTCGTACCAAGACTCAAAAATGATTTGGTAGAATTATTCCAGTCAGTTGCCCTCCAAAATTTGGACGAAATTGAAATTGTGATTGATGAACGTGCAGCCACAGCCGTCATGTTGGTATCCGGTGGGTATCCCGAACATTATGAGAAGGGAAAGGAAATTACAGGTCTTGACAACATTGAGGGTTCTATTCCATTTCACGCGGGGGCAATTATAAAAGACGGGAAAACAGTGACCTCCGGTGGCCGAGTCATGGCCATTACTTCATATGGAATTACCTACCAAGAAGCAATAAAAAAATCTTATCAAAATATAGAAAAAATATATTTTGATAAGATGAATGACCGAAAAGATATCGGATTTGATTTATAAATACGAATGCGACGTGATGCTTTTGTCTTCTTCGTTATTATCATTGTAGCTTTTTAATTGAAGCATCCAATAGACAAAGGCCACAATCCCAATAATTGCGAATACCCATGAAAGGATATTGGCAAACCACCAATTTTCAAGTTGCATGTGCCTCAAAGCATCAAAGGGTGCAAAAAGCACATTGACAAATAAATCTTGTATGGCGTAAAAAAAGTCTTTCATTTTTTATGTTTTTTGATGCTCTTTGGGAGCGTACAAGGTTTAATCAATATATTTACATCACAAAATTACATTTTATTTCTGATTATAAATAATTAGTCCAATAAATTCGCCATTCCAGTTAGATGATTTCAAATTTTTTTAGCCAATCAAGACCCATTCATTTTGTGGTTGTCAGCACATTCTTGTTGCTCGTCTTTATAGCTTCAAAAATTTATGCCATTCACGAGCCATTTTCTTTTCAATTATTGGCGGAACACGGCTTTTATTTTGGCATTGTGCTTTCGTCACTTTTCATTCTTGATTTTTTTGCGAGCAGGAATAGTTTAACCAAGAAAAACAGCTATAAACTGTTGATGTTTGGCTTATTTATGGCAATGCTGCCGGAAACATTATTGGACTCTAAAGCACTATTGGCGAACTTTTTTATTTTACTCGCGTTAAGGCGCATCATAAGCTTGCGGACCCAAAAAGAGATCAAGAAAAAATTATTCGACGCAGCATTTTGGGTCAGCATCGCGACATTGCTTTATTTTTGGGCTGCACTGTTTTTTATCCTGATTTTCGCTGCAATGGTCCTTTATTCTATTGTAAATATCAAAAATTGGATAGTACCAATGACCGGTGTATTGACCGTTGTTATTTTTTGGGTCTCCATCATGATATTATTGAACAACGATTTCACTGATTATTTTGATGAACTTTTGGTTTATAGCCTTGATTTTACAGGGCTCAATTCGTCCAGGATTATTATCTCTGCAACGATTTTAATATCTTATGGAACATGGGGCTCTTTTTATTTTATTAAGCATATAAAGGAAAAATCCAAAAGTTTAAGACCTTCTTTTTCTTTGGTTGTCATTTCATCCATTATTGCTTTAATGATTATTATGATTTCGCCACAAAAAAACGCCAGTGAATTCATTTTTCTGTTTGCCCCACTTTCGATCATCATGACCAATTATCTCGAAGTGACTAGGGAAAAATGGTTCAAGGAAGTATTGATTTGGGTTTTGGTACTGATTCCGGCGGTATTTTTAATTCTGTAGTTTTTCTCCAAATGCCAAATCTCCAGCGTCACCAAGTCCTGGAATGATGTATCCTTTTTCATTTAGTTTCTCATCAATCGCTGCAATCCATAAATGTGTATCAGCTTTGAAATGTTTTTGCACAAATTCAACCCCTTGTTGGGCACCAATAATACTGACCAGATGAACTTCTTTTGGTATTCCAAAAGGTTTTAGTGCTTCAAAAGTAGCAACCATCGATTGCCCTGTTGCCAGCATTGGATCGGCAAGTATAAGTGTTTTACCTTCTAGGGAAGGACAGGCCAGATACTCCACAATAATTTCAAAGCTTTCAGGATGTTTTTGATGCTGTCTATATGCCGAAATAAAGGCGTTTTGGGCATCATCAAAATAATTAAGAAGCCCTTGGTGCAAAGGCACACCAGCTCTTAAAACAGAACATAAAACGATGTCATTTTTTGGCAAATTGACATTACAAGTGCCCAATGGTGTTGTGATTTTCGACGCCTGATAATTCAGTTGTTTGCTCAGTTCATATCCTAAAATCTCTCCGATACGTTCAACATTTCTTCGGAATCGCATGCGGTCCTTTTGAATGTTCACATCGCGCATTTCAGAAATAAAGTTGTTTAAAATGGAATTTTCTTCTGAGAGATTGTGAATTTTCATGCCGCTCTTGTTGATGAGTTGAATGGTAAAGTTAATTAATTTAGGCTTATATTTACAGACTCAAAAATCACAGCTTATGTTTTCAAAAAAAGCAAATGACATTTTTCAGGAAGTCATCAAAACATACCATATAAAAAATTCCGTAGATCAAAAATTTGTCAATATTTATGAAGAAAAAAACACCCTTTTGGAGCATTTACTATATCGTAAATGTTGGATTGACACTGTGCAATGGCATTATGAAGACATTATCCGTGATCCCAACATTGACCCCTCTGCAGTTGTAAAATTGAAACGTCAAATAGATGTTTCCAATCAAGACCGAACCGATATGGTGGAATATATCGATAGCTATTTTCTTCAAAAATATAGTGACGTACAACCTAAAACCCATGCAACAATCAATTCCGAAAGTCCAGCCTGGGCGATAGATAGATTGTCCATTTTGGCATTGAAAATCTATCACATGAACGAAGAAGTGGAACGCCCTGATGCTTCCGATGTCCATAGACATAATTGCCAAACAAAATTGAATGTTCTTTTGGAACAACGTACCGATTTAAGCACCGCCATCAATGATTTACTGGACGATATTCAAAATGGGGACAAGTACATGAAGGTTTATAAACAGATGAAAATGTACAATGATGATGAATTGAATCCTGTCTTGCGAGGTAAAAAATAAATCGCTCAACCTGTAAGGGCATTAAACCCTAACAGGTTTAATTTCTATGCCAAAACCAATGCACATCCTCGTCATCCGACTTTCAGCCATGGGAGACGTCGCCATGACCGTTCCGGTTTTGCGAGCTTTTACGACTCAATATCCAGAGGTAAAAATGACCGTTTTGACACGAGCATTCTTCGCACCATTTTTCAGGGATTTTAATAATGTATCCGTTTTCGCAGTAGATTTAGAAGTAAAACATAAAGGTATTTTCGGGCTTTTTAGATTGTCACGAGAACTCAAAAACCTTGGTA
>JBGTDZ010000133.1:0-6326 GCA_041748055.1 Aquaticitalea sp. | reverse complement strand
AATTAACTTCGATGCATTTTTATGCATGGAAAAGTGGCCTAAAAACGGGAATGTATTACTTAAGGACCAAAAGTGCTGTGGATGCCATTAAGTTCACTTTGGACAATGTGAAAAACCAAGAACCCATTGTTGCAGAGGCAGAAATAGTGGAAGTTGACGAAACATTGATTGCCAAACAAAAACAGGCTGCAAAGGCCGCAGCAAAGTTTAAAAAGGAGACTGTGGAAATTCAACCTTTGACGGCTGAAGAAATGAAAACATTGATTAACCAATCCAAAGAATTGGAAGGTGATGATTGTTTGATGTGTGGCTCATAATTAATAACAGAAGGATTAAAAGAAGCATCTCGAAGGAGGTGCTTTTTTCATTTTCATATAGATTAAATCACCATCATTTTTTTCTTACTTTTGGCGGAACCACAATTGTTGCAGGGGGCACAGAGCTATCATGCGAATTATGATACTCTTCCAGAAGAAGCATTGTTGCATTTAATAAATCTTTTGTTTCCAAAAGCAAACTAAAGTAAAGGGTCGTATTTTTAGGACTTGACTCATCAGAGCGTGTTCGTTCCACTTGCCTTTGGATTTTTTGCGTGACCATATCAAAAGCGTGATCCTTATTTTCAAGGATTTTTCCAATATTCTCAAACGATTGTGTTTCAAATGCTTTTTGGGCATCGGTTAAAAGCTTGTCTATTAGTTTGTCAATCTCTTTGAGCTCCTTAATCTGACTAAATTTCAGTTTTTTGTGATTATTGTTGATGTGTTTATGGCTGACTTTTGAAATATACTCGAGTGATTGCACCATATCTTGTAAATAGCGTACTATATTGATGTAAAAATTACTCGCAGATACACTTTCGTCCTCCAGGTTTTTGATGAAAAAGTAAATATGGTCGTTCAATTCATCAATTTCTTCTGAAAGCTTTTCAATATTCTTTTTATTCTTTTTTAACAATGATAAATCTTGCGTTGACAAGCCATTGACGGCGTTGGTATACACTTTATTGCCACGTTTAATGACATTTGCTATATTTTTGGCACTTTCAATAATTACACCTTGGATAGAACTACTTTCTGAAGTTTGTAATCTGTCTGAAGCTTTGTCAGATTTCATTTTGTTGGTAAAGCTGATAGAACTCCTCACAATTAGGAAAACAGCTATTAAAAATAACACTCCAATTGCAATTGGACCTCCAGTGTACATTAAGAATGCTAAAATGCCAGCTACCACAAAAGCAATGAGAGCAGTTAAAAACCATCCAGCAATAACATTAAGTACGCCTGCCACACGATAAACAGCCGTTTCATTGTTCCATGCTCTATCGGCCAAGGAGGTACCCATGGCAACCATAAAAGTAACATACGTAGTAGACAGCGGCAATTTCATGGAAGTTGCAATGGCTATTAATATACTGGATACGATTAAATTAATGGACGCCCTTATTAAATCAAAAGCAGGTAAATCTTCATTCTCTTTCGTGGAAACGTGAGGGTTTACTTTTTCAAACCGAGTATTTATTTTTGCTTGAAATTTAGTGGGTAAGATAAATTTATATCCATTTGAGAACATCATTGCAGAACGCACTATAAAGCGTGAAAGGAAATTAGGGGAAAATCGTTCCTTGGAGCTGCCTTCTCTTGAAAGGTTAATTTCAGTTTGTGTTACATATCTCGACTTTTGCGAAAACCAAAGCGTGATCACCATAATTATTCCCGAAAGAACCAACAAGAAGGTAGGAGTTGGTACTTCACTCGCCAATCCACTCATATTAAATTCCGTTGCCAACATACCTGAAGCCTTCCAAGCTTCAAATGATTGCCAGGCAGCTATAGGAACACCAACGAAGTTCACCAAGTCATTACCTGCAAAAGCTAATGCCAAGGCAAAAGTACCAATGAGAATGATGAATTTATAAATGTTCACTTTGAGAATCGTTGTCATTATAGTGCTGACAAACAACCAAAAAGCAAAATTAATCGCTAAAATTTGAAGGGTATTGTTTTTAATGTAGTCCAGAATACTGTCATCAATAAAATCAACGCCTTTAAGTCCCTTAATAATGATAAAATAGGTAATCGCTGATGCAGCAATACCTCCAATCAATATATTGACCCAATTACCATGACGTTCGAACCTGAAAGTTAGTAAGGCTCTTGCAATGTATTGAACTAAAGAACCAACAGAAAATGCAATAACAACAGATAGTAATATCCCGAATATAATTTCTACGGCCTTTTCTGTATTGATATAGTTAAAAACATCTAAAATAGCACCGTCAAGATTATAGACTTTTATTAGGGCCATTGCTACAGATGCACCGAGCAAATTGAAAACAATAGAAACCGTTGTGGAGGTGGGCATTCCAATGCTGTTGAAAAAATCCAGAAGCAATATGTCGGCTATCATTACTGCCATAAAGACAATAATGATTTCATTGAAATTAAACATTGCAGGATTCATAATGCCCTCACGTGCAATTTCCATCATCCCACTTGAAAATACGGCTCCCATAATAAGGCCTACTGAGGCCACTATCATAATGGTTCTTACCGGGACTGCTTTAGAACCTATCGCAGAGTTTAAGAAATTAACCGCGTCATTGCTAACGCCTACAATAAGATCGGCCACTGCCAAAAGGCCTAAGGCAATGATCATGTATATATAAATATTGTCCATCAAGAAAATGTGTTAATAATTGGCAAATTTCATCTTTTAAATTGAACAAAATGTTACGATAATGTTATGTTCTAAGGCAGGTATAAGACAAAATAATAAATCAAAATAAGGTAGAATGTGGCAAAATTTTAACCTTTTGCATGCTATAACGATAATATTTTAAAATATAAACACCTATAAATCAATATAATAAAGCTTTAATGTAAATTTAATGTTACCTAAATGTTTTATTAGTGTAAATAATTTTATATATTTGTTAAGTGAACATTAATTTAAATCCCAAAATATCATGAAAAAGTTTATATTTATTATTGCAATCTTAAGTGTTAGTTTTAGCTTCGCCCAAACTGCGCAGAAAGTCATGTCTGAAAAAATCGGAGATTTAACAGAGGTAACCTATTTTAACGAAAACGGAAAAATTGCCCAGCAAGGTACCTTTAATGACAATGGCAAGTTACATGGTGTATGGACAAGTTACGACCTTTCTGGAAAAAAAGTCGCTGTTGGAAACTATAGCAATGGCGAAAAAGTTGGAAAATGGTTTTTTTGGACCAGCACATCATTAAAAGAAGTAGATTACAACAATTCAAAAATCACAAACGTTATTCAATGGGATAACAGCACTAACTTGGCGGTAAGAAATTAGCCATTATCATAACTCAATAAAAAAGGCTCCAAATTTTGGAGCCTTTTTTATATGGTAAAAAAACTAATTAAAATTTATAGGTATATCCAATTGAAAATTCGGTTCCAGGTTCTCTCAATGAATATATCTGATTCTGAGCACCGAATGATTCATAAAAGCTTTCTGTTTTGTCGCCCAAAATATTAGTAACCTTAAAGTCGATGGCAGAATTTCTCTTCTCGCCAAATGACTTATTCAAAGTGAAATTAACGCTGTGAAAAGGTTGGGTATACACATCAGGAACAATTCCGGTACCTACAACCTCCAATGTTTTACCTTGGACGTTATAGAACAAACCTGTCTGCAAACCGATGGTTTCATTATTGTAGTCCAGCCCAGCATTGATGAGATATGGGGATTGACCTTGTAAATCTCTTTCTCTGTCAATGGTTTCTCCGTCTCTCGCTGCAAGTACCCGACTGTTAAATTCCGGATCGGACATCGTTAAGACGGATTTTATAATAGAAACGTTGGCGTTAAATTTTAAGTTGTCTAGCGATTCCGCAATGAAACCAAGCTTTTGTCTAAACTCAAATTCAGCTCCATAAACTTTGGCGTTACCTAAATTATCGGGTGTGACTTGTGTTGGTGCCTGTAGGAAGAATGTGAGCTCAATCGGATCCTTGAAATCCTTGTAGAATCCACTCAACGCAAACATTTGCCCATCTTCACCAAAACGTTCGAACCTCAAATCGAAATTATTGACATAGGTCGGAACTAAATCTAAATTTCCTATGAACAATCTATTTGTAATAGGGTCAAAAATTTGGGCTATGGATTGTTCCTTGAAAGATGGCCTAGCAGTCGTTATCGAATAGGAAGTTCTCAAATTGACTTTCTCGTTTAACGAATAAATCAAATTAGCCGATGGAAATAAATCCAGTTCATCCAACAGATTTAAGTCGGTATATATGATTTCTCCATCCTGACCTGAATAATAAGATTTGAACAATTCGGCACGTAAACCCAAAACCGCTTTAAATTTTTCACTTAAGTTAAATTCATTTGAGATATAGGTAGAATATACATTATGTTCACCTTCGTAGGCATTTTCCGGATTGAACCTGTCGCCAAATGTAATAATTGTTCCGTTCTGGGAATCCCTAGTCCAAAGATTTTGGGTAAGCAATAAGTTATCGACATTGCCGTCAGCAATATAGGATCCATCACCGACAATCTGAAACGTAAAAGCATCGATATTAAAGTCACGAAATTTATAGAGATAACTTGTACCGAATTTGAGTTGGGCAGGTCTGTCAAACAAATTGTACTTCTTTTTGAAGTCAAATTTCCCAACCCAGTTTTCCTCTGTCAAATATCTCCAGATTCTTATTGGAAATGTTGATGCACTTGGACTGATAAAGAAATCGCCATTATCCGATTGTTGTAATGGTGTTACTCTATGGTCTTTGTCATAAACTTTTGAAAATGTCGGCGACAATTTCCATTCAAAATTCCAAGCGTTCTCTTCCTCGCTCAATCTATGGTCACCTGTAAGCAATAGATTCGTAACAGATCTTTCAGTATATGTCAATGCATTCTTGCTCAAAGGTTCTTGCGCGCCGCCCGTATTATCTTGCGATATAAATTGGTCGAACACACCAGCTGTGGATTCTCCATTTTGAATGTGTAATAAATTTACTTTATATTTTGATTTATTCGTTTTGAAAACTATGCCCGCCAAACCATTCAAGATAATGCTATTGATACCTTCAGAACCTTGAGAATCCAATACGCTTTTTAATTCGTTATCCGACGGGTCGCTAGTATTTCTTATCCAACCCCCATCAACTCTATTTTCATAAAAGGTAGTTGTGTTTTTATAAGAGAAAGAGGTCTGAAATCCGATTTTGTTTTCTCCAAGGTCATATTGATTGCCAAGAGTAAAGCCCAAATCAAAATTCATATTACTTGTTTCCTTTTTTGCGGCAAGTTCTTTATTGAACCTACTCGTCAATGATGTTAATAAGCCACTGTTATAATCGAAAATTCCTGGAATTGGTTGGTACCTGTTTATTGGTAGATTTCTCGTACCGTCGTCATATCCAAAAAAATCAGTGTCGCTACCTTCGTAGGTCAAGTAATTTTTATTGAAATGCATATCTGGATTGTATCCCAATCCAACAGAAATCGAGGCTTCGGCCCTAGTAGGAAAATCCTTAGTTACAATGTCAACAACTCCTCCCGTAAAATCCGCAGGGTATTCAGCGGCGGCAGATTTTATTACGATAACATTGTCCAATATGTTGGTTGGAAATAAATCCATTTGAATTGTGTTTCTATCAGGATCCAAACCAGGAATATCAACACCATTGAGTATTGATTTTGTATATCTATCGCCCAAACCTCGAACATAAACATACTTTCCTCCTTGTATTGAAACCCCTGGCACACTTTTGACTGCACTTGCCAAATCGCTAGCACCACTACTTTTTATCGATTGTGCAGACAATCCATCTATTAAGGTAACAGACTTTTTCTGCATATCGAGTACTGCATTTTCAGTATTTCTTTTAACGCTGGTGGTTATTAATACTGTATCGAGTGAATTTGTATTCAAAGTGACATCCAAAATGACTTCGCCATTTGCTTTAATAACCACATCTGTTATTTCTTTTGTGGCATATCCAACAAATGAAAATAAAAGGGTGTAAGTTCCTTCAGCCAGTTCCAATTCATATTTACCATCAAAATCTGATGTCGCACCTTTGGTAGTTCCTTTCACTAATACATTAGCGAATGCCAATGGCTCTACAAACTCACCATCTATGATGACTCCTGCAACTTTGCCAGTTTGTGAAAAGGACGCAAAACAGACAAAGAATAAGAAACATAGTAGTGAATATATTTTTTTTTCCATAATATAGAATTTAAACTACTACCCGTTACTTACGGATAGTAGTTTGAATGAGGATTTTTGTTTTAAAGGTTTTCAGTAGCAACTGAGATTTCATGATTAGAA
>JBGTDZ010000132.1:0-4673 GCA_041748055.1 Aquaticitalea sp. | reverse complement strand
GATTTATTGATTGAAAATCTCAACACTTATCACGAGAAAGGATTTACCAATTATATTGCATGTGTCAGCGAGCAGCAAGCAAAACGATTTCATGATATTTTCGAGGATGTTGAACAGGATGTTCATTATAAAACCATCGTTTTGTCATTGTTTCAAGGGTTTATCGACCACGACAATCATATTACCTGTTATACTGACCATCAGATTTTTGAGCGGTACCATAAATTCCATCTGAAAAATGGTTATGCCAAAAAACAAGCCATCACTTTAAAGGAATTAACGAATCTTGAAATTGGCGATTACGTCACGCATATTGATCATGGTATTGGAAAATTTGGAGGACTCCAAAAAATTGATGTGGAAGGCAAAAAGCAGGAAGCCATCAAATTGGTCTATGGCGAACGCGACGTGCTGTATTTGAGTATCCATTCGCTTCACAAAATCACCAAGTTTAATGGAAAGGATGGAAAACCACCAAAAATATATAAACTTGGCAGCAAGGCCTGGAAAAATCTAAAGCAGAAAACAAAATCGAGGGTCAAGGAAATTGCCTTCAATTTGATTAAGGTCTATGCCAAGCGAAAACTCGAAAAAGGTTATCAATATCATCCAGACAGTTATTTGCAGCATGAGTTGGAAGCTTCTTTTATTTATGAAGACACTCCAGACCAAATTACGTCCACTGCAGATATCAAAGCTGATATGGAAAGTGAGCGCCCTATGGACCGATTGGTTTGTGGGGATGTTGGTTTCGGGAAAACAGAAGTTGCCATAAGGGCGGCATTCAAAGCAGTTGACAATGGCAAGCAAGTCGCAGTTTTGGTTCCGACGACTATTTTAGCCTACCAACATTACCGCACTTTTACAGAACGCTTAAAGGATTTTCCCGTTACGGTAGATTACTTGAATCGTTTCCGAACCACCAAAGAAAAACGGGACACTTTAGAAAAACTCGAGAATGGCCGTGTGGATATTCTCATTGGAACCCATCAATTGGTCAATAAAAATGTAAAATTTAAGGATTTGGGATTGTTGATTGTGGACGAAGAGCAAAAGTTTGGTGTCGCTGTCAAAGAAAAATTGAAAACACTTAAAGACAATGTGGATGTGTTGACTCTTACCGCAACACCAATTCCAAGAACGCTACAATTCAGTTTGATGGCGGCAAGGGATTTATCAGTTATTACGACACCACCACCCAATCGGTATCCAATAGAAAGCCATGTGGTACGATTCAATGAGGAAACTATTCGAGATGCCATTAGCTATGAAATTCAGCGTGGTGGACAAATCTTTTTTATTCATAATAGAATAGAAAATATCAGGGAAGTGGCCGGATTGATTCAACGTTTGGTGCCTGATGCCAAAATCGGTATTGGGCATGGACAGCTCGATGGTAAAAAACTTGAGGAATTGATGCTGGCTTTTATGAATGGTGAGTTTGATGTATTGGTCAGCACCACGATTGTAGAAAGTGGATTGGATGTACCGAATGCGAATACAATTTTCATCAACAATGCCAATAATTTTGGGTTGAGCGATTTGCACCAAATGCGTGGTCGCGTGGGTCGCAGCAACAAAAAAGCGTTCTGTTATTTTATTACTCCTGATTATTCCGAAATGACCAATGATGCCAGAAAACGAATCACTGCTTTAGAGCAGTTTTCTGAATTGGGAAGCGGTTTCCAGATTGCCATGAAAGATTTGGAAATTAGAGGTGCAGGCGATCTATTGGGAGGCGAACAAAGTGGTTTTATAAATGATATAGGTTTTGATACCTATCAAAAAATATTGAATGAAGCCATTGAGGAATTGAAAGAAAATGAATTCAAGGATTTATATCAAGAAAATCATTCCTATAAGGAATATGTCAAGGATATTACTATTGACAGCGACTTTGAATTACTGTTTCCAGATGATTACGTCAATAATATTACAGAGCGTTTAAATCTGTATACAAAATTGAACGAGATTAAAACTGAAGACGAACTTCAAAAATTTGAAACTGACCTCATCGACCGTTTTGGAGAGATGCCAAAACAGGTTGTGGATTTGCTCAACAGCGTTCGCGTAAAATGGATTGCCTCCAAAATTGGATTGGAAAAAGTAGTGATGAAACACGGAAAATTGATTGGCTACTTTATCAACGACCAACAAAGTGCCTTTTATCAAAGTCAAGCTTTTACTAAAGTTTTGCAGTTTATACAAGTTCATCCACAAGCGGCAAAGATGAAAGAAAAGCAAACTCGCACTGGATTACGCTTATTACTTAATTTTGAACATATCAAAACTGTCAAGCAAGCTTTATCAGTTTTGCAACCTATTGTGGAGTGATGATTGAAACAAAACTCTCAAAAAGACATTGGCTTATGGAATCAAGTCCACCCCAACCTATTTCATTTTGGACAAAGACAAAGAAATCATTGCCAAGCCAAAATATCTTGCAACACTCACATCTTATTTAGAGAATTTATGATAACGGAAAAGCCAACTTATGAAGTTGGCTGTTTTTGTTTAGGACATTTCAAATTATCATTCCTGCATAGGAATACGGAGCACTTGGCCAGGATAAATCAAATTTGCATCCTTGAGCATCGGTTTGTTTGCCTCAAAAATTTGTGGATATTTATTGGCATTGCCATAATACTCTTTTGCAATTTTGCTTAGCGTGTCGCCTTTTACAACCGTATAAAATTTAGCTTCTGGTTCTTGGTGGTCTACACTCATCTGATCATCAACAGTTGCGATGCCGTTAGTGTTACCTATCACAAGTACAACTTTTTCCTTTGTGGACTGGTCATAGGCTTTCCCAGTAATGGTTGCCTGGTCGTCATCGACCGTCACTTTTAAGTTTTCTACATTAAGTTGCAAATCCCGAATGGTTTGTTCGAGTTTTTTGGCTGCTTGGTCATCAGCCTTCGAATCATCCTTTGCAGCTTTCGCCTTTAATGCTGCATTGGCTTCCGCTTTTTCTTCTTCAACCGTCTTTCCTATTCCAAAGACTTTAGCACCGGCGTTTTTAATAAATGAAAATAATCCCATTATGATATATGTTTTATATTGTTAATCGCTTCCTGCAATTTACGACACATCGTAGGGGTGAATGTAACTTAATCACTAAAAAAGATAACGCTCATCCAAAATGAATCAGATGAGCGTGTCTCGAAACTAAATAACCAACCAAAATCTAGCTTCTTTCGTTTATGCGGGGATTATCTTTTTTTACAGTTGTTTGCTTACGCTTTTTAGGCTCTGTCGTCGTTCTTGTGATTTCACCTTTTGTATTACTTTCCCTTAAGTATTGAATGTAACCTCTTCCTGAGAATTCATAAGTCGTTCCTGACGATGGATGAAACAACTCTATCCGTTGATCATTGATAACGCTCAATTCAAAATGTTCATTATCGAAGAAATCATAATCTAATGTTAATGTTTTTAGATACATGTTTCCTGAAAAATTCCCGATACCATAAACCCCTGTATAATCCCAGTAAATATCATTCGGATTTGCAATATTGATGTCTTGTGAGCTTCTAAATGTCGAATCATTTCCACCAGCTAAAAACTGTAGATAGTTTTCGTTGTCAAATTCGTTCAAAGCACCCAATTGGCTGGTAAATGTTTTTTCCCAAGCACCATATTCCTGCAAAAAATAATGGATGTTGTCATAGAATATCAGATCATAATCAAAATTGCTACGCTGATAGCCATGCAAGAAATAAGACGTATCATTAAATGGATTGTACAGTTCTATGGTATTGCTGTCCACTTGATAAACGTCAAAAGATTGATACCCATCAATATCGTGATACACATCCAAAATCATATCATAAGCATCGTAATCTCCAACAGTAATCCCAAATCCACCACCTTGACTTCCAAAGCCCACCAAATTATTATTGGCAAACAGGACGCCATTTCTAAAAGATAAGGTAAAGGCAATCTGCAAAAAAGGTGTTTCACCAGAACCAAGTGTTTGATTGATATCCACATACCACAATTCATGAGAATTCAATACTTGATTTAACGAAATTGATGGCTCCCCGTGAAAATCATCTACAATAACGTCGCGAGTACAAGAAGTAAATAATATTGCTGCTAGAGCAAATCCGAAAAGTAGTGTTATAGTTTTCATAGTCCGACAGTTTTAGGGTCATTGATTAGGAGGTTTCAAAAGACATGCCAAAATTTCAGAAAGCCTTGTTTCCAGATTCCAAATAAAACTTAAATTTTATGTATTTTTGAAATTATCAATTAATGCCAATAGAATGGGAAAGCCACTAAAATATGCTGTTTTTGGATCGGGAAGCTGGGCCACTGCCATTGTGAAAATGCTTTGCGAAAACCTGGAAGAAGTGGGTTGGTACATGCGCAGTGTTTTTATCAAAGATCATTTATTGAAAGAACAGCACAATCCAAGTTATTTAAGTTCGGTGGAGTTTAAAATTTCACAGCTGAAATTAAGCAATGACATCAATGAAATGGCAACGTATGCGGACGTCTTGATTTTTGTCATTCCATCTGCATTTATACATGACGAATTGGAAAAAATCACTGTCAATGTCAAAGATAAAATTATTGTTTCGGCTGTAAAAGGTATCATGCCAGAATCAGGGAAATTGGTCGGTGAGCATTTTCATGATATTTATAAGGTGCCTTTTGAAAACATCGCA
>JBGTDZ010000131.1:0-2898 GCA_041748055.1 Aquaticitalea sp. | reverse complement strand
ATTGAATATCAATGTCACGGGTTGGGACGAATTTCAAGCAGAAGAAGTAAAGGAAAAAAGCAATTTCACGATTTTCTTTCTTGGTTTTATAGGTGGATTGATTGCACTGTTGACGCCATGTGTATTTCCAATGATTCCTTTGACAGTTTCTTTTTTTACCAAAAGTGCAGCAAATACCCAAAAGGGAATGGCCAATTCCATCATGTATGGCTTTTTCATTTTCTTGATCTATGTCATTTTGAGCTTGCCATTTCACGTTATTGATTCGTTGGATGCAGAAATCCTGAATAATATTTCCACAAACGTCACTTTGAATATCATCTTTTTTGTGGTGTTCCTGATTTTTGCGTTTTCATTTTTTGGCTTTTATGAACTGACATTGCCTGCGTCTTGGAGTAATGCACTCGATAGTAAAGCCAATAGAATTGGGGGTCTGGTAGGCATCTTTTTAATGGCTCTGACATTGGCGATTGTTTCCTTCTCCTGTACAGGTCCTATTTTGGGAACCCTTTTGGGAAGTTCATTGTCCTCTGATGGTGGCGCCACACAATTAACATTGGGTATGTCAGGCTTTGGTTTGGCGCTTGCATTGCCTTTTACGTTGTTTGCAATGTTTCCAAAATGGTTGAATTCCCTGCCAAAATCTGGGGGTTGGCTTAATACAGTCAAAGTTGTTTTGGGTTTCATCGAACTTGGATTGGCACTAAAATTTTTATCAAACGCAGATCTGGTTGAGCATTGGGGATTCTTAAAAAGAGAATTGTTTATCGGCCTATGGATTGTTATCGGAATTGGGCTTGTATTATATCTATTCGGGAAAATCAAATTTCCACATGATGGCCCAATTCAAAAATTGAGCAAAACAAGAATTGTTTTTGGAGTCTTGACCTTGGCATTTGTCATCTATCTCATTCCAGGCTTGACCAATACGAAAGCGGCCAATTTAAAATTACTGAGTGGTTTTCCTCCGCCTTTGTTTTATAGTTTTTATGATAAAGCATCAGAATGTCCGCTTGGGTTGAATTGTTATAAGGATTTTGACGAAGGTGTTGCAGCTGCCAAAGCACAAAACAAACCAATCATGCTTGATTTTACAGGTTGGGCATGTGTGAACTGTCGAAAAATGGAGGAGCAAGTTTGGAGCAAAACCGAAGTTTTCGATGTTCTTAATGATGAGTATGTCATTATTTCACTTTATGTTGATGACCGGAAAGACCTTCCTGAAAATGATAAGTTCGATTTTTTAAGACCGTCCGGAAGTGTGAAAAAAATCAAGACCATCGGAGATAAATGGGCTACGCTTCAAACAATCAATTTCCAGAACAATTCACAGCCTTACTATGTGCTTTTAAATCATAAAATGGAGCTTTTGAATCATACTACGGCCTATACTCCCGATGAAGAAGAATATTATGGATGGTTAAGAACTGGAATTGAAAACTACCAGAAACAATAACATTCTTCCTTACAGACCGAGGTTTCCTGCAAGTTGTTTTATAGCAGTTTCTGATAATTTTGCTTGAAATGGTTTTGGGGTTTGCTTCAAATTCTTTTCGATAGTTTCGCTTTGAACTGCAGGCATTTACAATATGATAGTTTTCTCATTGAAATTCTATTTAGCCATTCGTTTTTAACCCTTCGGCAAAGTGAATGAAAACTAATAATGAAATGCTCTCTTTTTTTATAAAAATTTGAAAGGTTAAATTCCTACAGTCGGTCCCATATATTCGACCGCTCCAAAGTCCTGAATATCAGAAGTAATCGGTGGATTTCCGTAAAAATCACGATCGCCAATGTGCCATTCCAGATTTATCGCTGAGTCTATAAGATTAGAATCGATTGGAAGTTTATAACCATCGACGAACTCAGTTGCTCCCACATGGTTTGATTGGAATGTGACCCAATTTGCATTTGATACATTTCCATTGAAAATATTATTGACCACTACTACATTATCATTTAAAAGGTTATGGGTAGACTTAAAAGTTAATCTAGTTTCTTGCACCAAGGTATTGTTGTAGATAAAAATGTCCTGCATGCTATCTGCAACACCGCTATAATCAAATAGGTAAATACTGCCTCCGTTCGTGATGTTGTCATTTTCTGAAATATTGAATCTAACTGTGATGTTTTCCATCCTCCTTGCCCCAGAAAACTGACCGACCATTAGACCACCTCCATCGTTGTCATGAGAATAATTGTACTGCATGACACCGTTTACGACCCCTCCATCAAAATCAAATCCACCCCCATCGCAGCCAAGACTTTTATTGTTGTAGGATTCACATCCCTGTATAAGTACATCTTTTGAATCCCAATACCAAATACCGACATTACCACCGCAATGCGTGTTCATTTCGCCATTGTCATGTGCGACTGTATCTATGATGCTTGAAAATTGTACATCTGACAACATAATGCCATTTCCAGAATGTGAATATTGGTTATTCCATCCTGAAATATTGTAAATCTCACAATTATAGATTTGGATATTGCTATGTGAGTAGCCTATTTTATCTGTATTGAAGTATCCTTTTGAATATATGCCACCCTCTGTGCAGTCGTATACCTTTACATTGGTTATGATGACATCCGAAATTCCAGAGGTATCATTATGACCTTGTATCAAAATACCTATCCAGGCATTTGAGACTTCAACATGGTTGATCACAAAATTAGAAATCATTGTATTATTGGTCATTGTATTTTCGATTTTTATACCGTCTTCCTTAACATCTATATTTTCAATGGTATAGTCATTGGAGTTCAGTATCGAAATGCCTTTTATGTCAGCTCTTGAGTTACCGTATGAAGTAATAAACGCTCCATTGTCCAGATCATCAAAGAAAATACTTTCAAAAGTGCCGTTAAATTTAAAGGTTGTGTTTGACTGTACTT
>JBGTDZ010000130.1:0-4289 GCA_041748055.1 Aquaticitalea sp. | reverse complement strand
TATCCATACAGTTTTCTCCATATTAATAGGGATGGTCATACGCCTTATTATCGACTTACATGCCTTGATTTTGGGAAAGTTTAATTTTTCCGAATATAATTTTGAGGGTAGTATCTATAGATTTATGGCAGTAATCGATTTAAACTTTCTCATCTATTTTGCCATGGTTTTTATCGTTTATATCTATTACTACCTTAAACAAGTAAAAGAAGCAGAAAAACAGCAAAATCAATTGCAAACGCAATTGGTAAACACCAGGATGAAAATGCTTTCTTCACAACTACAGCCTCATTTTTTGTTCAATACCTTAAATTCGATTGCAGTGCTAACCGATATTGATGCAGGCAAGGCCAAGGATACTATTGCCGATCTTAGTGATTTCCTTAGAGAAATACTTTATGATAATGATAGCAATACGATAAGTCTAGAAAAGGAACTTCGAATTCTTGAATACTATCTCAACATTCTTAACGTGCGTTTTTCAGATCATTTAGTTATAAAAAAAGACATAGATCAAACATTACTTAGAAGTGAAGTTCCAGCGCTGTTGCTTCAACCAATAATAGAAAATTCGATAAAGCATGGCTATTCATATGACCATACAGATTTGGAAGTGCTCATTAAGATTTATGCCGAAAATAAGCAATTGGTTATTAAAGTTGAAAATAATGGTGCCTTGTTAGATGTAAATCAAACGGAATTATTGAAACAAGGAATGGGCTTGGCAAATATAAATGACAGGTTGAGCAATCTTTATGATAAGGATTATTTTTATGAAATTAAAAACAAGGATGACCGATCTGGGGTTGAAACGGTTATTAAAATTCCTTATAATGTTTAATGTTATATCACCTATAAAATGTTTCTATCGATGGTGATAAGGCTCGTTTTTCAGGATTGTGAAACTTCTGTACAATTGTTCAATCACAAACAATCGTATCATTTGATGGGAAAAGGTCATTTTTGAAAAAGATAATTTGCCAGTAGCTTTATTATTGATCTCTTGTGAAAATCCGAACGGACCACCAATTACAAAAACCAGCTGTTTGATGCCGGCATTCATATGCTTTTGAAGATAGCCTGAGAATCCCACGGAATCCAACTGCTTCCCATTTTCATCCAAAAGGATCAACACATCAGTAGGACTGAGTTTGTTTAGGATAATTTCGCCTTCCTTTTGTTTCTGTTGCTCTTCACTCAGGTTTTTTGAATTTTTCAAATCCGGAATGATTTCAAATTCAAATTTGATATAGAACCCCAAACGCTTTTGATAATCGTCAATAAGTATTTGTAGATGCTTATTGTCAGTTTTTCCTATGGCCAGTAGTTTGATTTGCATAAAGCAAAATTACAATTTTATTCCTCTGCGGAATTTGGTATTTGTAAACTGACTATTTTGATTTTCTATTCTTACTTTTACACTAAATAACTTTCGCATGATTTCACAAGAACAATTTCAAAAGGAAATCCAACTCATCATAGCCAATGCCATTCGAGAGGATGTTGGCGACGGCGACCATAGTTCATTGGCATGTATACCAGTGGATGCTCAGGGAAAAGCCAAACTATTGGTGAAGGATGAAGGTATCATAGCAGGTGTGGAATTTGCAAAACAGGTATTTCAATATGTTGATAAAGATTTGAAAGTGGAGACATTGATTGAAGATGGTTCGGAAGTTCGCTACGGTGATATTGTTTTTTATGTTGAAGGTGCCTCACAATCGATTTTGAAAGCTGAACGTATTGTCCTGAACTCAATGCAACGTATGAGTGCCATTGCTACAAAAACACGAACATTTGTAGACTTACTCTTTGGAACAAATACCAAAATTCTCGATACACGCAAAACCACGCCTGGTATTCGTGCGCTCGAAAAATGGGCAGTTAAAATAGGCGGAGGCGTAAACCATCGGTTTGCATTATACGATATGATCATGCTAAAAGACAACCATATTGATTTTGCAGGAGGGATCACCAAGGCCATTACCAAAACAAAACAATATTTAAGCGACAACAACAAGGATTTAAAGATTATTGTTGAAGCGCGAAATCTTGAAGAGATAGAAGAAATTTTGAAGAATGATGGAGTGCTTAGAATTTTGATCGACAATTTCGATGTTGTGGATACAAAAAAGGCTGTAAAATTAATTGGAGATAAATGCCAAACGGAATCATCCGGAGGCATCAATGAAAAAACAGCCCGTAAATATGCGGAGTGTGGTGTTGATTTCATTTCTTCTGGAGCGCTCACACATTCGGTATATAATATGGATTTGAGCTTAAAGGCAGTTTAGAGGAATGTCAGAAGAAGTGAATGAAAATATTGAAGATGAAATCGAGCACAAACTCGAAAGGCTCCCTGTTATAAAATATTTTGTCAAGCTGCTAAAACAAATTGGATTACCAGCATTGGAAGGAATGACCCTTTATGCATTTTTAAGATTATATGCCAAAGGAATTGTCAAAGGAGCCGTCACATCAAGGGCCAGCGCCATTGCCTTTAGTTTTTTTACCGCCATTTTCCCGTTTTTATTGTTGATTATTATACTCATTCCCTACATTCCTGTGGATGGTTTCGAACTTAAATTTAGAGAGTTTCTCGATTCATTATTGCCACCTCAAACCTCTAGTTTCTTTTTTGATAACATTTTTCAGAATATTTATACTGATGGCAATGCAGGCTTGATTTCTACCGTATTTTTATTGTCGATATTCCTGATGGCTAATGGTATAAGTGCGTTATTTTCTGGGTTCGAAAGTTCGTATCATCAGCAATTGACGCGTAGCGTTGTCAGGCAATATCTTTATTCAATAGGTGTAGCTTTGATTTTAGTGTTTTTATTGATAGTTACCATTGCTGTATTGGGTTATTTTCAAATTTATGTCATCCAGCGGATATTGTATATCATGGACAGGGAAGGTTATGAAACACAAAAAGAAGGCATTTTTCTAGTGGCTGTTGCCAAATATGTATTTTTTGTTTTGATGGTCTATATCTCAACAGCAACACTTTATTATTATGGAACCAAAGAAGGAAAGCATTCTAAGTTCTTTTCTGCAGGAGCAATGCTCACTACTATTTTGATCATTGTGTTTTCCTATCTTTTTGGAATTTATGTGACCTACTTTTCGACCTATAACGAACTTTATGGATCTATTGGCGCTTTACTGATTTTACTGTTTTATATTTGGCTGATTTCAAATATCGTTCTTTTGGGTTTTGAGTTGAATGCAACAATCAGAAGACTAAGAAAACAAAATCTTAAAAAAAAATCATGAAACAATTTTTATGTCTCTATTTTTTGTTGATTGCATTGACGGCAAACTCCCAAACCATACTTGGCAAATGGAGAACCGTTGATGATGAAACGGGAGAAGAAAAATCCATAGTCGAAATTTACGAAAAAGAGGGTAAGGTCTATGGTAAGATCATCGAAATATTCGACCCTTCCAAACGGGATTTACCCTGTAAATTTTGTGAAGGCGAAGATTATAATAAGCCCATTTTGGGATTGGATATCATCAAGGCTATGGAAAAAGTGGATGCCAATACTTACCGGAAAGGAACTATCACTGATCCACAGGATGGAAAGAACTACACCTGTCGTTTAAAATTGGATAACAAAAACACTTTGCAGGTAAGGGGTTACATTGCTTTTTTTTATTCTACTCAATACTGGATCCGGGAACAAGAATAGTTAAAGAAGATGCCACATTTCATAGACGTTATACTTCCCATTCCTCTTGAAAAATCGTTCACTTATACCATCACAAAAGCCGAATCAGATTTTCTCAGAATAGGCATGCGAGTAGCTGTACCTTTTGGGAAATCAAAGATCTATACGGCGATTGTTTATAAAATCCATCAGCAAGAACCATTGATTTATGAGGCTAAGGATATCCATCAGATTTTGGATGAAACGCCACTTGTTACATCAATTCAATTGGCACATTGGCAATGGATTTCAGAATACTATATGTGCTCCATGGGAGAAGTAATGAGGGCTGCACTACCAAGCGCTTTTGTTCTCGAAAGTGAGACTGTTATAACCAAAAACAACGAAACCCTCATAAACGATACTGATTTAAAGGATGATGAGTTTTTAGTGTATGAAGCATTACACCATCAAACTTCCTTGAAAATTCAGGATATTATGGGTATTTTGGAAAAAAAAACTGTGCTTCCGGTTATTCAGCGCTTATTGGGGAGAGGTGCCATTTCTGTTCAGGAAGAAGTTTATGAAAAGTACACGCCAAAATTGGTCAGATTTATCAAATTGCATTTCGCC
>JBGTDZ010000129.1:0-8314 GCA_041748055.1 Aquaticitalea sp. | reverse complement strand
TGGTTATTTACCATTTCTTTAAGCAAATTAGTATCTCAGAACACTATTAAGGATTCGATTCATAAAACTTTTTGAAAAGGGCTTTGGCTTTCTGGTTTTTCATGATTCATAAGTTCTGCATCTACTAAAAATACTTTTGGTGCAAATTCACTTCTCTGCCTTTATTTAACACAAATAATTCACCTTATTTAAAAAAAACATATATTTGAGTTGTCAACTCAATCAACATGAAAATTAGAATAGTTATGATGGTCAGTTTGGTGATGTTCCTTACCAACTGCAAAGACTCCCATCAAAAAAATATAGCCGAAATCAACGAACATGACATTGTGGAACCCAATACAAACGACGTTGGGGAAAATCGAATGATTTTCATCAAAGGTGGCACCTATACGATGGGAGCTTTGGCACAAAGCAATACTAGGGATGCCAAGTCACCACAACCGGTAAAAGTGAATGGCTTTTGGATGGATGAAACGGAAGTTACCAATGCGGAATTTAAAAAATTCGCGGATGAAACGAATTATGTAACTATTGCAGAGAGACCTATTGATTGGGAAGAGATGAAAAAAATACTGCCCCCAGATACTCCAAAACCAGCAGATGAAGATCTGCAGCCTGGTTCCTTGGTGTTTACACCTCCAGATACAGCAGTGCCCTTGGATAATTATGAGAATTGGTGGTCTTGGGTCGATGGTGCCAATTGGAAACACCCGGAGGGCCCGAATAGCAACATTGAAGGGAAGGAGAATTTCCCTGTCGTACACATTGCCTACGAGGATGCTCAAGAATATGCAAAATGGGCAGGAAAACGTTTGCCAACAGAAGCCGAATGGGAATTTGCGGCCAGAGGCGGTCTCGACAAAAAGGAATTTGCTTGGGGCGAGGAACTAACACCTAACGGAAACTATATGGCCAACTTTTTCCAGGGAGAATTCCCGTATAAAAATACAGGCAATGACGGTTATGTGGAATTGGCGCCTGTCAAATCCTTTAAACCAAATACCTATGGCCTCTATGACATGGTAGGCAACGTCTGGGAACTTTGTAGTGATTTCTACGAAGTAACACCCTTTGATCCCAATTGTTGCCATTCCAATTTGGTTGAAAATCCAAAAGGGCCGGAACAGACTATGGATCCCAATGATCCAGTGGCCATTAAGCACGTGTCCAAAGGTGGGTCATTTTTGTGTAGTTCACTATATTGCAGCAATTACAAACCGAGTGGAAGACAAGGTTCTTCCTACGATACCGGTATGAACCATACAGGTTTTAGATGTGTAAAGGATCTCAAAGAATAATTAAAGGGAAGAAGTTATAAATTATGTGGAGTTCCTGTAGAAAGATTGAGACCTAAAACACTTCACGAATGGCTGAATGAATCAAAAATAGGTCAACAAGCACAGAAGATGCCCAAAAGAGTTAGAATATAATAAACACAGCTTCCTCAGATTCTAAAATCTCGAGGAAGCCGTGACAGAAAATACTCAAATAAGATTATTTTTTAGGATACCATACTTTTGATGTGCCAATGGTGCCATTATAGTCGAAAGGTGCTTCATCAAAATAGTCCAATGATACAGGTGAGCCTAAATCACTTCCAAAATCGAGACAGTCGTTTGCAGTAAACGCAAATGCTGCGGTGATTGGTACTTGACCTTCTGCGACGACATTGCCATTCGCTTTAAGTGTGACATTCAACGGCGAACCGCGTTTCGGGGAAGCCAATCTGGAAACAACTTCTAATTTTACCTTCCCTGTAGGTAGTATGGATTTAGATTTAATTTTAGTGCGGGAAATTTCAAACAAATTATATTCATAACATAGATAACCATCCTTTATGTAGCACGTGAGCCCACCTGAAAAACCTCCCAGTGCATATAAGACACCATTGGCATTTTCCGGGACGGTGATTTCCATGCTGACATCATTGTCAAACTTACCCAGTTTTGGTGCGGCAAATTCTGGCATACGCGCTATGCGACCTGTAAAAGTCCAATCGGTATAAGGAGTTGCAGGTGCGTCTTCAGGATGATAGATGATAGACCATAAGCCTCCTCCAATTGGTAGGTTTTTGTACTTTGCTGATTCCACCAAGAACATATTCTTCATTTCCGCTAATTTTTCGGGATTCTTTTTAGCTAAATCGTTCGCTTGACTCCAATCTTCATTGATATTGTAAAGCTCCCAAGTGTCCTCTTCAGGATTCCATGTGGCAGCACCGGCCGGAAGCCCAGGGACCCAAGGATTGCGAAGCCCAAAGGAAGATGCGAACCAACCGTCATAATAGAGACCGCGACTTCCCATGATATCAAAAAACTGCATCTTTCGAGTACCTTCGGCTTTTGCATCTGCAAACGTATAGTTCATGCTCACTCCATGGATCGGGTCTTGTGTAAAGCCGTTGACCTTGTTTGGTGCTTCTATATTTACAGCCTCATAAATTGTTGGCACTAAATCGATGACGTGATGAAACTGCGAACGAGGTGTGTTGTCAGGCTTGATGTTTTTTGGCCAGGATACCGCCATCGGTTGACGCGTACCACCAAAGTGTGCCGCAACCAACTTTGTGGATCTGTAGGGCGTGGAACCCGCCCAAGCCCAACCAGCATGGTACATATTGTCTGTTTTTGGAGACCCCAAAGCATCTAGGCCTCCGAGCTCCTCTAAGGCGTCGATATGTTGCTGTATGGTTGTAGGGATGCTATTTTGTGACAGCAATTCACTGATAGTTCCATTTTGCCCTTCTGCCGAAGAGCCATTGTCTCCCCATATATAGAAAATGAGCGTATTATCCAACTTACCCTGTCTTTCAATTTCGTCGATAAGCAAGCCGGCATTATGATCTGTATGCTCAACAAAGCCTGCATAAACTTCCATCAATCTACTTTGGAAGGCTCTTTCTGATTCCGGAATATCGTTCCATCCTGCCATTGTTGGATTGCGTTCAGTCAACTGTGCATCCTGTGGGATCCATCCCAATTCTTTTTGTCTTTTAAAGGCTCTTTTGCGATATTCGTCCCAGCCATCATCAAATTTACCCTTATACTTATCGGCCCATTCTTTCGTAACGTGATGTGGGCCATGAGCCGCTCCTGGAGCCCAATACATAAAGAACGGTTTATCAGGAGAAAAAGATTGTTGTTCCCGTAACCAACCAATGGCATCCTCGGCAATATCTTCAGTAAGGTGATAGTAGTCATGGCCCTGTGTGGTTTTTGGGTGTTCAACAACGGTGGTATTACGAACCATGTGCGGCTCGTATTGGGAGGCTTCGCCAGCCAAGAAACCATAAAAATATTCAAACCCATAACCCGTTGGCCAGTAATCAAATGGTCCCTTTGAGGTGGTTTGCTCCGCTGGAGTATTGTGCCATTTTCCAAAGGCACTGGTGTTATAGCCATATGCTTTCAAAACTTCAGCAACAGTTGCTGAAGTTTTAGGAATGGTGCCACTAAAGCCGTCCCAATCATTTGCGATTTCCGCTATCTGCCCATTTCCAACTGCAGTATGGTTCCTTCCCGTAAGGATGGAAGCGCGCGTTGGCGAACACATCGCCGTAGAGTGGAATCGATTATAGGAGATCCCAATATTGGCGACGCGACTTAAATTGGGCGTATTCAATTCGCCACCATAGGTTGAAGGCGTGGCAGGTCCTACATCATCAATAAGAATAATGAGAATGTTGGGAGCATCTTTTGCAAGTCGCTCGGGTTCTACTCTTTTTTTGTATGTTGATGTTTTCATTGTGAGACCTGCCTCACTTCCCGAAGGAGCTGGAGGAAAAGGCAAAACATCCTGTGCAGACACAGAACCTACAAAACCGAAAATGGCAATGTAAAAAAAGGTTGAGATTAACGTAGCATTGAACTTCATGGAATCAGGTATTTAAGTTTTAAATATATTTTATCGAAAATAACACCCATCCTTACCTTATATAAGTGTAATACGGTTACTTAACCGTTAAACAGGTAATGGTTAAAATGTTTAACAAAAATTCAGATTATATTGAACAAAGGCAGCTAATAAATAAGTTTTTTCCTATATTTGCTTAAAGATTCTTAAATTTGAACATCTTTTAACATGATGATTTTTACCACTATATAGTATTTTGAAGTTATAGTGCCCATACTATTTTTTGATTCGTACACTAACTAACCATGCCGTCGAAATTAAAAGAAAATATTAAGTTATCAGAATGCACTGAAAACGAAATTCTAACACAACTGGAGCGCATCCTTGCCAGTGCTTTTTTCTCGCGTTCTACCGTTTTGTCGAAATTTCTAAAGTTCATTGTCGAAGAAACGCTCGCGAGCCGCACCGAAGAATTAAAGGAATATACCATTGCAGTGAGTGCATTGGGAAAATCAACCGACTTCAATCCACAGATAGATGCCATTGTAAGAATCCATGCTGGCAGGTTAAGAAGATTATTGAAAGAATATTATGCTAGCTCGGGTAAAACGGACGCTATAAAAATTGAGCTGGTAAGTGGGACGTATGTACCAGTTTTTCGCAATCATTTGCCCAGCAAACAAAAAGACACTGCTGCCAATATAGTTCAGCCCGTTTCATATTCCCGCACAAAACTTACCCTTGCCGTACTTCCATTTCGTAATTTATGCCCAACAAACGAATATCAATTCTTTGTGGATGGATTTGGAGAGGAAATGACTCGTATTTTCAGTAAATTTCAAAGCATTGATGTTATTGCGCATCATTCTGCTCGAAAGTATGCCTCCGCGCTTGAAGATATACGCATGATTGGTGCCGATTTGGGAGTTCATTACCTAATAAGCGGCTCGGTAAAACGAACTTCGGAAGAGATTATCGTAAACGTATGCTTGATTGAAGTTTTGAAAGGTAGGCAGGTTTGGTCCCAAACATACAATCATGCCTTGAATATTGATAACCTTATGGATATTCAAAACAAAATTACTGAAAGCGTATATTCCGTTCTAGGGGGTTATTATGGATTCCTGATTCATCAAAATTATAGCACCCGCCGAACATCAAATTTAACCTTAGATTCTTTTGATGCAGCCTTATGGAATTATTATTTCCACATGAATTATTCAAAAGACGCGTATATTAAAACCCGTCAGGCCTTGGAACATGCAGTGGCGAATGATCCTGAATACGCTCTTGGCTTGGCAATGCTTTCCGGACTGTATTTAGACGCTTACTCTCTTGGGTATCCTACAATAGAAGATCCTGTAGGGGAGGCCTATCGAATTGCAAAAAAGGCAATTAAAATAGATCCACAATGTCAGCACGCACATCAGGAATATGCCTGGGCAAATGTGCACATGAAAAGGAAAAGCGAAGCAATCAAATCTATGGAACAGTGTCTTGCCCTTAACCCTTCTTCGGTGTCTTCAAAAGGAACCGTTGGTTTTGGAATGGCATGTGCTGGCGAGTACAAGCGAGCACATGAATTGCTCACACAATCTTTAGACCTAAATCCGCACTGTCCATGGTGGTTTTATTTTGGTTTCTTTTTAGTGCATTATCAGAATAAGGAGTATTCCATGGCATTGCAGTATGCTAATAAAATAGAGGCTTCAGATGTCTTTTTAAATCCATTGACGAAGGCGGCTGCCAAAGCGCAACTGGGGTTGACCAGCGAAGCACTTGAGGAAATACATATTTTAAAGGAAAAACACCCAATGGTCATGGATAATCTCAAAATGTATCTGAACACATTTCTACTGGATTCATCCCTGATTGATGAAATTATCCACGGGGTGAATAAAATCACAGGTGATGTGGCCACCTAATTTCTTTGTCTTTTAGTGGTTTAGTTTTTTTGATGTAACTCCTTTACCTATATCTAAAATTGCTTCTTGATATCTTTACGTAACCATCTGTTTTATAAAGGTTTACTGTTGTTTAACGGTTAAGTAACCGTGTAACACTTATCACATTCTCCATTCTAATGTAAATTTACATATTAATCCATTTAGAATTCCACTCAATGCAAAAAGACCTTCATACCATTGTTCGTGTTTTTCCAGATTTCGAGGAAAAGATTGAATTTCTGTTCCTTTCTGATGAAAACTTCCGGGATCTTTGTTCCGATTATATGTTATGTGCTAAATCGGTGCAAGACATTAAAGAGGATTTGATGCGATATAAAGAGCAGATGAAGGAATATGAGGGGGTAAAGAAAAATCTAGAACTAGAAATTTTAAGAATGATTGTCAAATCACAATAAATTAATGAAAAAAACGACGCTCTCTTTATCGGTATGTATTCTATTGGGTACGGCCGCTTTCTCCCAGGAACCTGCAACTACAGAAGTTCCTGAACTACCTGCAGGGTGGTGGCAAATACCGCAAACTCCAGTCATTTTTACCTTTGGGGGCTACGTGAAGACGGATATGATACACGATTTTGATGCCATAGGCTCTCCGGACTTCTTTGATGTATCCAAAATCCCAACAGATGGAACTGATGGAGAGACTACTCATTTCAATGTGAAGGAAACACGCTTAAAACTCGATGTAAAATATCCAGAGAAAAATTTAAGGGCATACATCGAAGGAGATTTTTATGGGTCTGGCAGTTCACTTCGTATCCGGCACGCCTATTTGGAATACAAAGGCTTGTTGGCGGGACAGACATGGTCGAACTTTATGGATGAAAATATCATTCCACCAACTCTTGATTTTGAAAAACCGGCAGCCTATGCCTTTGCCAGACATGGCATGATTAGATATAAGCAACCCGTTTCAGCGAGCTCGTATTTCAGTGTTGCCTTGGAAGAATCGAATGCCACAGGGCAAGCACCTTCCGACCCTGGAAAGTTTGAGAATCCACTTCCAGATTTGACCGCACGTTTCAGGGTCACTAAAGATTGGGGACATGTGCAGCTCTCTGGATTTTTGGCCTCTATCAGATACAGATTTGACGGTGGTCAAAAAGAGGACGTCACATTATACGGTTGTAATTTATCGGGCCAATTCAACTTCTTGAAAAAAGACATGCTGATCTATCAAGTGGTCTATGGTCCTGGAATTGGTAGGTATCGTGGTGGCCAATCGGTCGCTTTGGACCAAAATGGGGAGTTGGAAACCCTCACGGATTTGGGAGTTACCTTGGGCCTTCAACATTATTGGACGGATAACCTATCGTCTTTGGTAGTTTATAATTATGGGGAAGTGGAGAACACAGACGGACAGCCAGGTTCGGCATTGGAATCCACTAACTATTTTGCCGCTAACTTAATTTATCATTTAATGAAGGGCACTTTTATAGGTGTGGAATATTTAAGAGGTACGAGAGAGGATTTCAATGGAGCTGATGGTACCGCCAACCGTTTACAAATGAGTGTGCGCTATAGCTTTAATATGTAAAAAAGTATCCATGTAAAATTAATTACTATTTAAAAATCAACTAAAATACTAACATTATGAAAAAACTAGGATTATTTGCAGTACTCTTTTTAATGCTATTCATCATATCCTGTAAAGACGAAAAAAAAGTAGAAGACACAGAGGTGATTGACACTGAAGAAGTAGTGGAAGAGGTAAAAGAGGCACCAAAACATTGGAGCTATGATGGTGAAACAAGTCCGGAAAATTGGGCTGCAATTGTTGAAGGGTCATCATGCGGAGGTTCTCATCAATCCCCAATAGATATCGTAACCGCCAATGTCGTATCTAAAGTTTCGGAGTTGAAAACTTCTGACATCAATTACAATGCAGCTACCATGATCCATGATGTTACCAACAACGGGCATGCCATACAGTACAATTTTGAGAATAACGACAACTATGTCAATTATGGTGGTAAACGCTATGATTTGGCACAATTCCATTTTCATGCAGCATCGGAGCATTCCATCAATGGTTCCCATTTTCCATTGGTCATCCATATGGTACATGTAAGTGAAGATAAACAATATGTAGTTTTTGCCGTCATGGTAACTGAAGGTAAAGAGAGCGATGCTTTTGATTTTATAGAAGGCTATCTGCCAGTGCAACCGGGGGAAACAAAAACCATCGGTGTCGCACATAGTTTTTCTAAATATGTGTTAAATGATTTTGAACATTATTTTTACACAGGATCTTTAACAACACCTCCTTGTACAGAAGGCGTTAACTGGTTTATATTTAAAAAACCAATCGAAATTTCTGCTGCACAAGTCAAAGCAATCGCCGATTTAATGCCAAGAAATAATTATAGACCGACGCAACCATTAAATGATAGAAAGGTTTATGCAAGCAAGTAATGCATCGATATTTCGATGTAATCAAATACTGGTATTGTTTGGATTGTTGCCAATTTAATAGTGCGATTCCAAAGAATG
>JBGTDZ010000128.1:0-4698 GCA_041748055.1 Aquaticitalea sp. | reverse complement strand
CAGCTCAATAGCAAACATTCTTGGTTTAAAACCAATCAAGAAAATGTTATCTATTGCCTATTCGAAATGCGACAGGAAACCGATTATGTATTGCATCATATTCAGAAAGTCATTGGTTTTTTTGCGGCGATGCGTCAATTTTCAAAAGATTTAAAAGAGAACAACCTCGAAGTTATATATTTTAAAATCAATGCTACAGAGAACACACAAATTCTGATAGGGAATTTAAAACTCCTCATTGACAGGCATTCTATAGAAAAGTTTGAATACCAACTTCCTGATGAACATCGCTTGGATGTGCAACTCAATGACTTTTGTCAGAGACTCGCGATCGAACACCAAGCATATTCAGCCGAGCATTTTTATACGCAACGTGACGATTTGGCGAAATTCTTCACAGGGAAAAAACAATTCCTAATGGAGAATTTCTATCGTGATATGCGAAAAAAACACGATATCCTCATGTTTGCCAATCAACCCGAAGGCGGTAAATGGAATTACGATTCTAGCAACAGGAATAAATGGAAAGGCGATGTGCGGATTCCAGCTTACAAATATTTTAAAAATGAGGTTTCAGAAATTTTAAATGACATAAAAACCGCTAAAATTAAAACTATTGGTCGTTTTGAAAGTCACACATTTTTTTATCCGATATCGCGTAAGCAAGCTTTGGAGCAACTAAAATATTTTTGCGAACATTTGTTGATTCATTTTGGCGATTATCAAGACGCCATACACACCGATGAAACGTATTTGTTTCACTCCCGATTGTCGTTTGCCATGAACCTTAAATTGATATCCCCAAAAGATGTGGTCAAAACGGTTCTAAATTATTACAGGGCAAATGAGAACGAGATTGACATTTCCCAAATAGAGGGTTTTGTGCGGCAAATCATTGGTTGGCGCGAATATATGCGAGGCATGTATTGGGCGCGAATGCCAGAGTTTAAATCCGAAAACAATTTACAAAATTCCAATAAGTTGGCCGATTTCTTTTGGACAGGAAACACTAAAATGAACTGTTTAAAATATGCGATTAACAATTCGCTCGAGAATGGCTATGCGCATCACATTCAGCGACTGATGATAACAGGTAATTATGCCTTGCTAACACAAACCCATCCCGATGAAGTGGATGCCTGGTATTTAGGTATTTATGTAGATGCTATTGAGTGGGTTCAATTACCGAACACGAGAGGCATGAGTCAATTTGCCGATGGCGGAAAAATAGCAACCAAACCCTATGTGTCTTCATCTTCTTACATTCATAAAATGGGCAATTATTGCGAATCCTGTCATTATAATAAAACAAAAAAAACAGAGGCTGACGCCTGTCCATTCAATAGTTTATACTGGAATTTTTTGGATGATAAACGGCCCTTTTTGGGAACCAATTTTAGAATGGGAATGATGTATGGCCTTCTCGATAAAATGCCGAAAGAAGACCTACACCAAATCAAACTAAAAGCACAGCATATAATAGAACATCAAGATGAATACTGACAAAACACATATGCACGTCGTATGGTTAAAACGCGATTTGCGTTTGGAAGATAACGAAGCAATCTTTAATGCTTTGGCCACAGGTAAACAGGTGCTTTTGCTCTATGTTTTTGAACAAATGTTGATTGACGATAAGCATTATAGCGAACGCCATTGGGATTTTATAAAACAATCCTTAATCGATTTAAATTCGCAATTGCAACCTTATAACTCCAAAATTTTGGTCGTAAAGTCGGATATGATAGCGGTTGTTAATCAGTTGTTGACCAACTATCATATCACGGAGGTTTTTTCACATCAAGAAACTGGGATATTAGTCACATATGAACGAGATAAATCCTTTTCTCGTTTTTGTAAAAACAACTTAATTAAATGGCATGAAAATATCAATAATGGTGTGCAACGCGGACTCAAAAACCGTGAGCAATGGATAGAGAACTGCAATGCCTATTTTGAAAGTGAGCCATTACTTTTTCAGCCAAAAGTTGGACAACTTTTAAGTATTGAAGACATCAAAAAAATGGAAACACAATTCAAGATTCCAAATTTGGAAACAAATCCCGAATCACTGTTTCAAAAAGGAGGACGTACAATTGGTTTAAAGTATCTTGACTCATTTTTAGACAAACGTCATGAAAATTATATGATGCATATTTCCAAACCTGAATTGGCAAGGAAAGGCTGCAGCCGAATATCCCCTTATATCTCATGGGGCAATCTATCCATTCGGGAAGTGTATCATCGTTCTTATCATCTAAAAAAAACAGCCCAAAACAAAAAACCGCTTGAAGCTTTCATGTCACGACTTCGCTGGCAAAGCCACTTCATTCAAAAGTTCGAAATGGAACATACCATGGAAGAAGCCAGTATCAATAAAGGATTCCACAAATTGAAAAAAATTTTTTCAAATGAATATCAAGAGGCTTGGAGAACTGGTCAAACAGGATTTCCGCTCATTGATGCCTGTATGCGATGTTTAAACGAAACAGGTTATCTCAATTTCAGGATGCGAGCGTTAGTCGTTTCATTTTTTACACATAATCTATGGCAGCCTTGGCAGGAAGCAACCACTCACCTATCACAAATGTTCCTCGATTTTGAACCTGGTATTCACTTTCCGCAATTGCAGATGCAAGCAGGTGAGACTGGGACCAATACACTTCGTATCTATAATCCAGTCAAAAATAGCTACGAACATGACCCAAAAGGAACATTTATAAAAAAATGGGTTCCAGAATTGAAGGATTTGGAATTGCGTTTTGTTCATGAGCCTTACTTGATGACTGAAATGGAACAGGGTTTCAACGATTTTAAATTGGGAGAAGACTATCCTTTTCCGATTGTGGATATAGATGAAACAAGAAAAAACGCAAGTGATACCCTTTGGAAACTTCGTAAAAATAAAGCCGTCATACGTGAATCAGAACGGATTTTAAAAAGGCATACCTTGCCAAATAGGGAATTATCATAAGCCTTTTGCTTTCAAATACATGGTTATTGTTAATTTTTGTTTAATGTTTAATATAAAACATTAAACATTGTGTAAATTTGTGTATATTTATAGTATGATTTTAGATACCACTTATACAAACAAAGAGCACATTGAACTGATCAATGATTTGGTTGGAAAATCTTTTGGTTTTATGCCAGCCTTAAAAATGAGAGGTGTTGGTTCCAAGCGTATGATAATTGAGGACGTGAGTCCGAATATGAGCCAATATCTCAATGTTGTGGCCGATGTTAATTATGCGAATCTTGAATTGCGTCCACTCGGTGTCCTTGTCAGGATCAATAAAGGATTGAAGAATTTTACTTGGGTCATTCCATATTATCAATTGGTAATTTATAAGACCAATGGCAGCAGTATTCATGCGCAAGGTCGATTCATACATTTTAGAAACAATACAACTTTCAAAGAAAATAAACCCTTTTTTGAGAAGATGTTAAATGAAAAAGTGAAGTATGAAATCCAATATAACGTGCTGTCATGATTTTGAATAATATACAAACGGACCGAATTATAGAAATGGCCTGGGAAGACCGGACACCTTTTGAGGCCATCACTTTTCAATTCGGATTAAAAGAACAAGACATCATTGACCTTATGCGTCGGGAAATGAAACCTAGCAGTTTCAGGATGTGGCGAGAACGGGTTCAAGGTCGCGCCACCAAACACAAAAAATTAAGGACATTTGAAAATGGTCGTTTTAAATGTTCAAGACAAAAACAGATTACTAACAACTCAATATCCAAACGATAACGTTGCTTTGCTAAGGGAGATGAGTTCCCAAAGACAGCACATAAAAAAGAAAATATGAATACCGAAACTTTAGAATTAAAACTGCCAAATGGTTTCCAACTGAATGGATTTTCGATTGCAGAAATAGGCGATGACCATTTTTATACTGGCTTGGAAACTCCCATGAAAAAGGATGCCTTCAAACTTTCAGACGCCGAAAAAAAAGAGCGTATTGCTTTGCTTTTTGAAGAAATTATGGATGTGATGGGCTTGGATTTAACTGATGATTCTTTAAAAGGCACCCCACAGCGTGTTGCAAAAATGTATATCGATGAAATTTTCTCTGGATTGAATCCTGCGAACAAACCTAAAATTGCATTATTTGACAACAAATACCAATACAATCAGATGTTGGTTGAAAAAAATATAACTTTCTACTCCAACTGTGAGCATCATTTTGTGCCGATTATTGGAAAAGCACATGTGGCTTACATTTCCTCTGGAAAAGTCATTGGTTTGTCTAAACTGAATAGAATCGTGCAATATTATGCAAAGCGACCACAAGTTCAGGAACGTTTGACAAATCAGATTGCCGAAGATTTGAAACAAATTTTAGGAACTGATGACGTTGCAGTCATTATAGACGCAAAACATCTTTGTGTTTCTTCACGAGGCATCAAGGACGAATCTTCTGCAACCGTCACCTCATTTTACGGTGGAAAATTCGGCACCCCGGAAAAAATTGTCGAATTACAAAACTATATTAAAGATTAAAGATTATGGATATCATTAATGAAGCACTCGAATTTGAGCAGATGAAAATGAAATCACTGTCCACAAGCGACAGGGTTGAAATTTCAAGAAAAGCCAAAAGTTTGATTTTAGACCTCAATGAAATCTACAAGCGCAAAAAAGATGAGCAAATAATGGATCTTATGAAACGATTGACAGCCATC
>JBGTDZ010000127.1:0-10835 GCA_041748055.1 Aquaticitalea sp. | reverse complement strand
GTCTTAATATCACAGCCATCATTAATGGTGGGATGGAAATCCCAATTTTCAAGATACCATTGGGTGTCGATAATTATCATTTGAATGGTTTCACTGACATCAATACTTTTCAGTGGACATCCATTTTCTGGAAAGAAACTGTCTTCCCCCAAGAATTCCTCAATGTATTCTTCTTCCAATCTTACGCCAGTGACACCCCCTGAATACCATTCATGATTTCCAGGCAAAAAGATGGTCTGGCCCTTGAAATCCTTGACCGCATTTATCTGGGCATTTAACATATTCTCGGCTTCGCCTCTATATTTCATTTCCTTGATTGGTAATCCTGCCGGATAGATGTTGTCGCCCAGGTAAAGCGTGAAATCCCCTTTTGTGTCTTTATCGGAAATGTATTTTTGAAAAGCAGTCAATCCTTGTGATAGTCCATTGGGAGGGGACAATCCTGCATCACCAACGAGATAAAATGTTTTGTCAACTTCCTTATTTGGAAATACATTTGCTTTGTCCTTTTCGTCAATATATTGTGGTTTGTAGGTGGCACAGGCGTTGAGTACAAGTCCTACGATTAAAATTATATTTATGTGTTTAATTCTATTCATTAAAATCTATTTTTAGACAACGATTTTGAAAGGTCAGATAAAAGCAAAGGTTAAGGCTTTTCCCAAAGTGAGTCGGTAAAATAATGTTTGCAATCCAAAAAATGTTGATTGAGTTTAAAACCAGCATTCAGAGCCAAGGTTTCAATCTCTAAAGGTGTGAATTTTTTCGATAATTCTGTCCAAATTAATTCATTTTGGTCAAACTCAATAGTGTTATTTAGACCTTTTAGGTGAACGGACTGTTTTTTTAAACTCACCAAATAACTTTTCACTTCGCCAGAAATTGCATCATACTGACAATAAAAATCAAAATTATCTAGTTTGAAGTCACCTGCGAATTCGCGATTTATTCTTACCAACAGATTCATATTAAAACGTTTGGTAATACCGTTCGGATCAAAATAGGCCTGGCGTATAATTAATGGATTCTTTTGTAAATCAATCCCGATAAGCAATTTATCACCCGTATTCATATTGTTGTAGAAAAGTTTCAGAAGTTCGATTGCCTGGTCATGCGTATAATTTCCAATATTTCCCCCCAAGAACAACAATAAGTTTGGTGTTGGGCCTTGTTTTACATTCTTTAAAATCTCAAAATAATCACCCACTTTTGGATTGATTTTTAACCTGGGCAATTTTTCATTCAAATTATTTACGAGGATATCTATTGCTTCTTGAGAAATATCAATTGGTATATAACTAAAATTGATATTTTCATTTTCTAAATATTCCAAAAGTTTAAAGGTTTTAAAACCGTCGCCCGCACCCAGCTCAATGATATTAAATGGCTGTGAAAATTGTAATGCCTTCACTATCTGCCCTGCTTGGAGTGATAAAATTTCGAATTCGCTATCAGTAAGATAATATTCGGGCATTTTCATGATTTCCTGGAAAATACGACTCCCATTATCGTCGTAAAAATATTTTGAAGAAAGATATTTTTTATCTGCCGTCAATCCGCTGATGACATCTTTTGCGAAGGTATTATCCATATTATTTTACAAGTCTTATTCCGGAAAACATCCATCTCATGTGTGGATGAAAGAAATTTCTATAGGTTGGTCTGCTGTGTCCTTGCGATGTGGCAATCGAGGAGCCGCGAAGCACCATCTGGTTGACCATAAATTTACCATTATATTCTCCCAGGGCTCCATCCACTTTTTGAAAATTGGGATATGGTAGAAACGCACTGTTGGTCCATTCCCACAATTGCCCATAGTTTAATTTTCTGGAAGCAACCTCCCATTCAAATTCTGTAGGCAAACGCATGTCCCTCCAGGCCGCAAAGGCGGAAGCTTCATAAAAACTAGTGTGCATTACTGGGAGGTTTGGCCTTATTATCTCTAACCCATCATAGGTGTAATAATGCCAATTTCCATCAACATTATGCCAGTACATTGGAGCCTTAATTTGATTATTTTGTATAAAATCCCATCCTTCAGCATGCCATAAATTAAAATCTTCATACCCACCAGTTTCAATAAAATTGATGTAGTCAGCATTGATCACTAGCTGGTCGGAGATTTGATATTGATTTAAATATATTTTGTGGTCTCCAAGCTCACAATCAAAGCAAAAATCTTCTCCTTTATGACCAACTTCATACAATCCTTCATCGATCTTTATAAACTTTTCTGTGCCTTCGATAGCGTGCAACTGTAAATCCGTTTTAAAACTTGGAAAGGTCGGTTGATTTCCTAAAATATATTTAATATCATAATAGAATAATTCTTGGTGCTGTTGCTCATGCTGAATGCCCAAAGCGATGGTGTTTAAAACTTCCGCACCAACTGTACTTTCCAACACCTCTATTATATGGTTGTCCACATAGTTGCGATAGTCATGGATTTCCTCCACAGTTGGTCGGGTCATTAAGCCCCGATTTGGTCGAATTACCTTGTCGCCGGCATTATTGTAATAGCTATTAAAAAGATAGGAAAAATCCTCGTTATAGGTTCGGTAATTGTCTTTATAGACGCACAACACGAATTGCTCAAAAAACCAAGTAGTATGTGCCAAATGCCATTTTATGGGAGAAACAAATTCTTTTGGCTGTACCGAGAAATCCTCCGTCTTTAATGGTTTGGTAATTTCTACAAACCGCGTTCTAGTGTAGATATAATGATTCTTTAATTCCATTTTAAATAATTTCTGTATCTATAACAATATCACTTAGCAACGTTCGATGCACGGGACATTTGGATGCGATTTCCTTTAATTTCTCTTTTTGCTGGTTGTCCAGATTTCCGACAAACTTTAGCTTCTTAAGAAGATGGTCGAACCGCGGTGGCGTTTTTTCATCCGACAATAAATCTTCACTATGTTTTTTGGAATAGGTAATGTAGGCATAGACCTCCTGAAGATCCCACTTCTTGCGTTCAGCATATAGCTTTAAGGTCATTACGGTGCATGCTGCCAAGCCTGCGCTCAACAAATCATACGGCGATGGACCAAAATCATTTCCACCGGCACTTTCCGGTTCATCGGCTAACAAGGTGTGCTTTGCTGTTTGTATCGATGTCGTAAAATTATCCTTTTCAAGATCTAGATGCGCAACCAACTGCTCTCCCTCCGTATCCAATATCTCATTTTCTTGAGAATCAAAATACCTTTGTGCCCAAGTGCCAATCATGGCACCAACATAGCAACTGTCTTTACTTTTAAAAAGCAAATGGTCTGCATCGTCCAAACTTATAAAACTCTTTGGATGGTGTGCACTTTGATACAATTGATGTGCATTTTCAATGCCTACAACCTTATCAAAAGGGGCATGCATAATCAAAATTGGCTTGCGAAGCTTTTCAGTTATTTTCAGTAAGTCGGTTTTCTCAAAATCGTCCACAAATTCTTGGTTGATTTTAAAAGGTCTCCCACCAATATTGACTTCGACTCCGCCTTTTTCAGCGATTTCATCAACATGATGTGAAAAATGTTTTTTGACGTGCTCAGTGGTTGCTGGAGCTCCTATGGTAGCCACTGCTTTTACCGAATCTAGTTTTGAAGCAGCCACAATCGCTGCCGCACCCCCCAGTGAATGACCAACCAACAAAGCAGGCGCTAAGTAATGCTCTTTCATATAATCACTAACTGCCAATAAATCGGATACATTTGCAGAAAAATAACTGTCGGCAAATTCACCTTCGCTTTTTCCAAGACCCGTAAAATCGAATCTGACCACACCAAATCCATGATTTGTTAAGGAACGACTGATGTTACGAACTGGATGCAAATCGCTGTTGCAGGTAAAACAGTGTGCAAAAATGGCATAGTGATGTGGTTTTTGATTGGCAGGAAGCTCTAAATAAGCTTGTAGTTGAAATCCTTGAGCGTTCTGTATGTTGAGTCTTGTATTTTTCATTTATGGGAAATATTGCTTTTCACTTGCAAATGCCCAACCTTTTCGAGTATGACATGATTGGGAAAACGTTGAACCAACAATTCTAATTTTGGATTGATATAAGTTTCACAAAAAGGTTTTTCCGGATTGTTGTAATAATAATTCGTGATGGCTTCCCTGGAGGGTTTGAAATTCGCAAAGGGCAAGACTTCAGTAACAAACTTGATTTCCTGATCTTTTTGAAGCAATTGCATAAGGTGAGTCACTTCTTGATGTTGTAAATCATCAAATGTATAAATTGCTGAAAGGTATTTACTTCTCATGGAATGCTCAGAAGTGCTTTTGTGTGTTAACAAATGTATTTCAATCAAGTTTTTTAGCTTGACCCAATCCAAATTATAATGAACGATAACAGCCTCGGAAAAATCATTGTTTTTGTTGAAGGAAGCTACGTATCCCTGCTCCACTTTCTGCACTCCTTTGATAGATTGAAAAACAGCTTCCGTACACCAATGACAACCACCTCCGAAGGCTATTTTAGTAACATTTTGCATAAGAGCATTTTAGTTCTTAACCTCTACACCTTTCCAAAAAGCGACATGATTTTTAATCCCTTTTGCCAAAGCGGAAACTTCTGGATAGTACCATGCTGCATCTTTATTTAGTTTACCGTCCACTTCTAAAGTATAATAGGATGCTTCGCCTTTCCAGGGACATGTGGTTTGGGTTTCACTGGTTTTAAAATATTTCTTTTTAATGCTGTCATGCGGAAAATAATGATTGTTCTCAATGACCACTGTTTTGTCGCTCTCTGCAATCACTTCATTGTTCCAAATCGCTTTCATAATTTTTGTATTTATATTCTATTATTACTATTTAAGTTTTTTAGTGTAATCAATTATTGATTGAACACAATCGGTACAAAGAGAAAAACTTGCTAGTTATAGATTTAACGATACATATCAAACAGGCTAATCATTTCTTTCGATATTAGAAAACTTAATGTTTAACCATGAAATCTTAGATAAAACTTTTATCAAATCTTTCATAATGACAAGTGTACCCGTTAGGTTTTCTTTTTAAGTAATCCTGATGCTCTGGCTCTGCGACCCAAAATTTTGTATAAGGTTCTAAAGTGGTAGCGATGTCACCTTCCCATTTGTTAGAAGCGTTGACGATTTTGATGATGTCTTCAGCTTCAGCTTTTTCTTCTTCATTTTGAAAAAAAATTGCCGAGCGATAGCTAGAGCCAATATCGTTGCCCTGTCTGTCAACCGTTGTCGGATTATGGATTCTATAGAAATAATCCAAAATCATTTTAAACGATGTTTCCTTAGGATCGTAAGTAATCTCAATCCCTTCTGCATGTCCGGGATGATATCTATAAGTTGGATTTTCGTTTTGCCCTCCTATATAACCTACCTCTGTGGCCTTGATCCCTGGTCGCACTCTAAAAAGCTCCTCCATTCCCCAAAAACAGCCGCCTGCTATATATGCTTTTTTATATTCGCTCATTGTTTTGTGTATTTATATTAATTTGTAGTTGTTTAAAAAAAGTAATGACTTTTATACTTGTCATGTCACAAGGTTTCAGGAGTTCTTTAGATGTGGTCACATAATAATTGAAACTGACAAAATCGATTCCACCTAATTGCTCTGCATAGAGTTTTATACTTTTTCCTTGATTGAAATCGGTTCTTGTGACAGCGTATTTTTTATTCTCAAAAATCACTTCCGAATACCCCAGTGGAATGGTTTGAATGCGTTCTAAAAGCACTATCCTATTATTGAACTCCATTTGTCGCTTCGTTGCGCAACGGATTTTACATACCCAAAGACTCCTACTGCCTGATATCCCTCGTTTGACAATTTTTCAAAAGTTTTTTCTACCAATTGTTTTCCGATGCCTTGTCCTCTGAGCGCATAAGGCACTTCAGAATACACTAGGTACATCTTGCCATCCTTAAGTTCGTATTCGACTTTGGCCTCCTCACCTTTCACTTCCATTGTGAATTGTTTGTTGTCTTTATCGTGTACTATTTCCATATTTTGATTTTAATATTAGAATTTAAAATGTTCCACTCATACCAAATAACCAGGATGAATGAAATTGATTAATATTAAACCTTTAATTTATCAGAATGCAATTTTCTAAGCTTCGCCAATTTTGGTGTTATTACAACGCCACAATAAGCTTGGCTTTGATTGTTCCGATAATAATTTTGATGATAGGCTTCCGCAGGATGAAATTTTTCCACAGGGCTAATTTCAGTTACTATGGGATTGTCAAAATAAGTTGCAAGCTTTTCAACAACAGTCTCCGCAGCTTCTTTTTGAGTTTGATGTTCGTAATATATAACCGATCGATATTGCGTACCGACATCACCACCCTGTTTATTCAAAGTGGTCGGGTCGTGCGTAGTCATGAAAATTTCGAGTAAATCAGTATAGGATATATGTGATGTATCGAAGGTAATTTGAATGACTTCCGCGTGGCCGGTCAATCCGGAGCACACTTCTCTATAAGTGGGTGTACCGGGAACAGTTCCACCCGTATAACCAGATACGATTTTTTGAATGCCCTGCACTTCCTGAAACACTGCCTCTGTGCACCAAAAACAGCCGCCACCAAACGTGGCAATTGCAGTATTTTGTTGCATCATTCTATTTTTTTACTAATTTAATGGATTCGGAATTTACACAATAACGCAGTCCACTTGGTTCTGGTCCATCAGGAAAAACGTGACCTAAATGCGCATCGCAAACATTGCACATGACCTCTACACGAACCATTCCGAATCCCGAATCTTTCTCATATTTTATGGCATTTTCCGCTATTGGTCGGGTAAAGGCGGGCCACCCTGATTTTGATTCGTATTTTATTGTAGAATCGAATAATGGTGTGTCGCAACAAATGCAATTGTACTGACCCGCATCATAAACACTGCACAAAGCGCCGGTGCCAGGGGCTTCGGTGCCTTTTTTTCGAGTGATCCTAAATTGTTCTTGTGTGAGTTTCGATTTCCATTCCTCTTCTGTTTTTTCGATCCGTTTATCAGGTGCTGGATTTCCATTTACAGCAAAATCCATGATGTTTTTCCAAGTGAGCATTGTTGAGTTCTTTTTTTTTTAAAGTTATGAATTTCCGAGTTGTTGTGGTCGGATTTTAACGTTTTACATTACAATTGACATGGAACAGATCAACATTATTAATTAATTTTTTAGTACTTTGCCGATATCAATTTTAACTTCATCATATGTCCGATATCATCGAAAAAGCAGACAAATTTGTATTTGATTTATTCAAGGATGAACTGCCTAAAACCTTTATTTATCACAATTACACACATACCAAACGTGTTTTAAAAAGTGCGAACGAAATCATTAAAAATTCGGAGGTAAGTGATACTGATGCAGAAATAATCCGGTTGGCAGCCTTGCTTCATGATACAGGTTACATAAAGACTAGAGATGGCCATGAAGAAGAAAGTGTAAAAATTGCAACTGCTTTTTTAAATGAAAATAACGTTCCTGAATCTGTTGTCAGCGCAGTTAATACCTGCATTATGGCAACCAAATTTAAGGATGCTCCAACCTCAGTATTGGAAAAAATATTGAGAGATGCTGATGCCTCTCATTTTGGAAAAGATTATTTTGAAGAAGCCAGTGAATTTTTGAGAAAAGAACTCGAGCTACAAGATGTTAAGACCTTTTCTTCGAAAGAGTGGTTGAATGAAAATATAGAAGTGCTTTCAACCAAGCATCAATTCTATACTGATTATGCACTCAAGACATGGCAAAAACAAAAAGATGAAAATCTAGCCAAGCTCATAAAAGGTAAAAAGAAAGATAAAAAGAAAATGAAGCAGGAGAAAATGAAAGCTGAATTGAAGGCACAGGCTAAGGACTCCAGCCCGGAAAGAGCGATTCAATCCTTTTATAGAATCGCTTTAAAAAATCATATTCAATTAAGTGATATTGCAGATACCAAAGCTAATATATTGCTTTCTGTCAATGCCATTATTATTTCGTTGGTGCTGGCAAATCTTATTTCAAGATTAGATACCAATTCTTATTTGATTTATCCAACTGCAATTTTTACATTATTTTGTGTGATATCCATGATCCTATCTATCATTGCCACCAGGCCAAATGTAACGAGTGGACAATTTACCAAAGAAGATGTTGCCAATAAGGACGTGAATTTAATGTTTTTTGGAAATTTCCATAAAATGGAATTGAAAGAATACGAATGGGCAATTGATGAACTCTTAAGAGATAAAGAATACGTATATAGCTCAATGACTAAAGACTTGTATTTTTTAGGAATTGTATTAAACAGAAAATATCGCATTTTGAGAATTACTTACACCATTTTCATGAGTGGTATCATCATCTCTGTATTGGCTTTTGCCTATGCATTGAAATCTCAACCGGATGCAACCCTAGATGACGTTTTAAAACCTGAACCTGCTGCTACTACTTCGACTTATAACATAGAATCCAATAAGCCAGGAGAAGATATCTATGTTATTGCTTAATTTCACCCATCAAATCTTCATAAGTGTAAAATGCTTTTTCATTTTTATCCTTATGGTACAGGATGCTAACCCTAATGGCCTTCAAACCTGTGACACCTTGCAAATCCTCCAGTTCTAGGATTTCAGCATCGTTATCGAGAATGTGTTTCGAATTTAAAAATTTTATGTAGCTAAGATATTCCTCTTCATCCTCTTTTTGAGAATAGATAATCGTCATTTTTCCTTTGGTGGTGATTCGTTCTTCCGTGCCTTTGATAAATGCTTTATCCACACGTTTTTTCACCACTTCGTACCGCGCATTATACGTTCCATCGACATCAAATTGTTTTTCATCCATTCTAAAACGAATGGACAGCGGCTGGTTGAAAACCAAGAGCATGGAAGCAACCTCCAGGGAAATGGGAAATTTATTTTGGTTTTGATAGAACTCATTTTCCATATCGCACATCACCTGGAGTTGCCACAAGCGTAAATTATAAAGGTAAATTTCATTGAAGCTTTCCTCTTTGGTTATGGATTCCCCTATATACATATTATGTTCGACACCATCAGTTTTGTAGCGTTCAAAATAATGTGGGTACATTTTTTGGGCTTCTTCCTGCTTCGTATCAATCATCAAAGCCATCTTCTTGTTGATGAGGGCAATAGTATCATCATAATTCTTTCTATAATAATAGATAACGTTTAGTTTATCATCTACTTTCTTGAAATAATCCTCTATGGCTTTTTTAGAGGAAGCTTTCTTTTTTAATTGAAATTTGAACAAAGGTTCAATGTCATTTTTAAGAAAGTTGGCAATCTGTTGTTCACTGTCCACCTTAAAATTCGCTTCCAATTCGGAAATAAAACCTTGTAGCTGGAATTGAAGCTTTTCGAATATTGGTAGTGCTTCCTCTTCCAAAAGATTTGAAATGATTTTCTTAATGAGATTGAGTTGAAGTGACAGATCCTTTTGGGTAGCTAGATTCCGGGCTTCCGATGACCCTTTGACATCTATTTGCCCAAATAATGGATAGACATTCTCAAATCTTATTTTGCTAAAAATGGCGTTGTTTCCCAATTGTTGTTTGTCCCTTAAAAACTTCCGGGCGGCGGTTTCAAATTTCCAATACACACTTGGATGAATGGAAGTGCATTCTTGCTGGATGATTGCCTCTACCAGGTTTTCTTCCTCTTGTTTAGAACGCAGCACGGATGACACTATAAAAGGCATAATTTCATCTAGCTTATTAGCATTGATGCTGTTTAGTTCTTTAGGCTTGCTTGTGACCAATTCCAGAATGCCAAGTAATTTACCTTCGTGGGCTATTGGAGCAAAAATGGCACTTTTGATATTTTGTTTATGAAGCGTTTTATATAGTGCCTCTCCTTTGGACATTTCGAAATGCTTATCAACATCTGATATCGCAAAATAGGTTTTTTCATTGATGAGGGCTTCAAACGAACCTTCGCACAATGCTGTATGGCAATCCTCCACATTTGAATTGAACAACAAATAGCTTTCAATGCCTTTGCCAATGACTCTTTCAAACACTTGCTCTGATTCATTATAAATGACAAAGCCCACATTTATATCCTTAATATTGAACAAAGATTCAAAAGTTGCTTGAAAATCACCTACAAAGTTGTCGCTTTGGCGTTTGCCGGATATCAAAAGCGTGGACTTGATATCAGAAATTGCCGTATCATCCGTCACATCAAATATATTGTTGATTACAAACCCCTTAAAAATATAGCTATCTGGAGGGAATTTTTGTTTCCATAAAGAAATATTATCAAAATTATCCAACAGCTCATTGTAATCTTCTTCTGTTATAACTGGGGCATTTGCCGTGGGAATAATTTCAACAAAATCGGCATTGTATAGAATTTTATAGGTTCGTAAGATCCCATTTTGGTCAGGAATTTCATAGAAAAACGAACGTTTGAAATTCAATTTGTAACCATAGTAGCTATTTAAAATAACAGTACATGCCATTTTATACACATCATCGTTGGGTGCGTTGACTATTTGCAGTTCAAAGACCTTGCCTGCATTTGCAATGATGGACTTAAATCTTGCAGAGGCATTAAAGGTCAAGTCCTGGAACGGTATGGAGGCAGTCTTGATTTCATTTTTCGTCAACACCTCACTGAAGGCGTCCTGTAGTATGATATTAATCTCTTCTTCGTGCTTTTTTAACAATGAAATATCGTCAAAACCATCACGCAATACAGGAAAAGCCTCTTGTATTCTCAGCACATGCTTTGCTTTTGCGGCTAAAAACTCATTGTCACTTTTTGCCAACTCTTCATAATGCATCAATAACTTATTGAAACTTATTTTAAAGAATAAGGGAGAATCTATATGTCCATTGA
>JBGTDZ010000126.1:0-2959 GCA_041748055.1 Aquaticitalea sp. | reverse complement strand
GTGCTGATAGCCAAAAGAAGCAATCCAATTTTAAAAGTAAATATAAATTCCCTTATCCATTATTGGCAGATGAAGATAAGAGTGTCATCATGGCCTTTGGCGTATGGGGCGAGAAGAAATTTATGGGCCGCACTTTTGATGTCATCCACCGCGTCACTTTTGTGATTGATGAAAAAGGCGTCATTGAAAAAGTGATTGATGATGTAAAGGCGAAGCAGCATGCAGACCAGATAGTTGGGTAGGAATAACTGTTGACGCGATATTTCTAATTTAGAAATCTTTTTGCCTGGTAACAAAGTATAATGGTCAAATTAAGAGTTGATATTTTTGAATCAGGCTTATAATTCTGACTTTTTTATTTTTCAACTGATTTCTTTCTGACTTAGGGCCAACAGCAATTTATAATATATTTAAATTTAGACTGTTCAAACATTATCAGTAAAATGCTTGCGCTCTTTTGGATTGTTAAATTTTTTCTCGTTATAGGAATTAGATGCGCCTTTTGGAATAGAGAGCGATTGCCATTTTGCTTGCTTTATCATTTTTCCAATATAAGCAATCTGACCAATGTGGTATGGATAATGTCCCAACTGTCTAAAAATAGCCTCAGCCACTGTATGACCTTCGTTTCTGATATAAATGATTTTGACCAAATCAGCTTCCGCGATAGGGTTGATAGCCTCAAAAAGACAATTCCATCCATTTTCCCAAGCTGATAATATCTCATCTTTGGAGTTGTAGGTGGCTTCAAATTCTTGATCTCGCAAACGCCAGGGTTTTTCACCATCTTCGTTCATAAAATTGGTCCACCTGCTTAACATATTTCCTGCCATGTGCTTTACAATAATGGAAATACTATTGGAGCCTTCGTCTGGCTGATAACATAATTCTTCAAAAGAAAGCTGAGAAAATGTTTTATCTCCAACGGTTTTGTAGTAGTTAAACTGCTTTATCATCCCGATAATCAATGTACTTTCCATAGTATAAAAATAATCCAACAACGGACAACTTCCAAATATTATAGGACTACAAAAACAAAATTCCAAACCCCATTTTATATTTTGGGATTTGGAATTTAAGTATTGAGATTTAAATATGTTTAGCTTTTTGCAGGTATAAATTCCAAGGCATCTCCATTGATACAATGGCGCAATCCGGTTGTATCCTTAGGTCCATCATTGAATACATGACCTAAATGTCCTCCACAAGTGGCACAATGTTCCTCGTCTCTTGGATAGCCAATTTTGTTGTCCTTGCCATAAGCGACATTACCTTTGATTTCTCGATCGAAACTTGGCCATCCCGTACCGGAATCAAATTTGTGCTCACTTTTAAATAATGGCGTCTTACAGGCCGCACAAACATAGATGCCGGGTTCATAATTTTTGTTCAACGGGCTTGAAAATGGAGCTTCAGTGCCTTCCTTCCGAAGCACATAATATTGGTCTGCCGTCAGTTCTGATTTCCATTCGGCGTCAGTCTTCGTGACTGGGAACGTTTGATTTTGGTCTTTTTTCTGTGCAGTACTGTTGCAACTGAACAAAATGGTAAGTAGGATTAAATAAAGTGATGTTTTCATATTGAATATTTTTTAATATTTATGGTCGCTAAATATTTTTATCCTTACAAAACGTGAATAGATTCAAATCTGCGAAATAAATGGAGTGTCGCTAATATTATATATTTAATTTTATTAATTTAGAGTTTTTAATACTTCTCAATTGATAATATGCATAAACAAGAACGGGTTGTTATTGACCGTATTTCCCCTCAACTGAACTGTGGCGAATTTTATATCAAACGCGTAGTGGATGAAATGGTAACTGTCAACGCCGATGTTTTGGTGGATGGCCACGACATTATCGCAGTTGCACTTCTATATAAACACGAGAACGACAAAATATGGAGTGAAACTCGGATGGAACTGCTCGTGAATGATGAATGGCAAGCCAATTTTATCGTTGAAAGACAAGGCTATTATATCTATAAAGTGGAAGGTTGGGTTGACGATGGACTTAATTGGCAACACGGTATTGATCGAAAAATAGAAGATAAACAGATCGTAACTTCAGAATTATTGGAAGGGGCAGAAATTTTAAAACTGATTTCGAAAAAGGCAAACAGCGATGAGAAGAATTACCTTGAAAAGCTACAGGTCATTTTTAAAGATAAGGAGCAATACACCAAGGCAATCAATGAAGCTACAAGTACATACCTTCATAATATCCTCGTTTCCTACCCAGAAAAACACTTGGCCAATACTTCAAAAGAATTAAAGGTATATGTTGATAGGAAAAAAGCAAGATTCAGTACTTGGTATGAATTTTTTCCACGCTCATCCTCCTCAATAGCAGGGCAACATGGGACTTTTAAAGATTGTGAATCCCTGCTTCCAAGAGTGGCGAAAATGGGATTTGATACGCTATATTTTCCACCGATACATCCGATTGGAGAGGTAAATCGTAAAGGCAAGAACAATACCGCTAAAGCAAAGGATGGCGATGTGGGCTCTGCTTGGGGAATCGGTTCAAAGGATGGTGGTCATATGGCATTGCATCCAGAATTGGGCAGTTTGGATGATTTTAAAAGTCTTGTTAAAAAAGCCAAAGATTACAACATTGAAATTGCAATGGATTATGCATTGCAGGCCGCTCCAGATCATCCTTGGGTAAAGAGTCATCCCAAATGGTTTAAATGGAGACCCGATGGTACTGTTCAATATGCAGAGAATCCGCCCAAGAAATATCAAGATATATTACCAATTTATTGGGAGTCCAAAGATTATAAAGCACTATGGAAAGAGTGTTTGGACACACTGTTTTATTGGATAGATTGTGGAATCAATATTTTTAGAGTCGATAATCCTCATACGAAGCCTTATTATTTTTGGAATTGGATCATTACAGAGGTCAAGAAAAAGCATCCGGACGTCTTGTTTTTGGCAGAGGCCTTTACAAGG
>JBGTDZ010000125.1:0-2190 GCA_041748055.1 Aquaticitalea sp. | reverse complement strand
TACTTTTTCGTTTTTCTCTCTTTGTTAAGTCTGTATTGTTTACCCCATTCTGCCATTGCTTGCATTATTGGTGACAACGTAAGCCCAAACTCAGTTAAAGTGTATTCGACCCTTGGCGGAATTTCTGCATAAATTTTTCTGCTAATTATTCCATCATCTTCTAACTGTCGTAATTGAGTAGTAAGCATTGATTGCGTAATTCCTTTTACGCTACGCCTCAATTCACCAAACCGTGCAGGGGATGTGTGGTAGATTGCATTGATGAGAATGGGCTTCCATTTTCCACCTAAAATTTGCATAGTAGCAGTTACAGGACAAGAATATTCATCAAAAACAATTTTTTTTTCGTCATTAAGTGTCTCATTTTCAATATTGGTAGCTTTTTTCATACTTACTTGTTTTTATCAACCTACTTGTTTAATCAAAGTTAACAATGAAAATTTGCACTACAAAACTCATTCGTCATTAGAGTATAATTCAAAAACGAATAATCAATTAAAATCAAATCAAAATGGAAAAATTTATGTTTTTATTCAGAGGCGGTGACACTCACCCCGACAATGCCAATGATTCCAAAGAAGCTATGGAATACCTTCAATCATGGATGACCTGGATGCAAGGTCTTGGTCAGAAAGGAATACTTGATGGGGGTGAATCTCTTCAGCGGACTGGTAAACAGGTAAACGGAAAAAATAAAGTCGTGACAGATGGTCCTTTTATCGAAGCCAAAGAAATGGTTAATGGTACTCTCATCGTTAACGCAAAAGACATTAATGAGGCTGTAGAGATTTCAAAGGGGTGCCCTATTTTTGAAGAGAATGGAAAAGTAGAAGTTCGCCCAGTTCAGAAACGGGAAAATTAATTTCCGACTCTCAAAATACAGAAGTTTACAAAACGATTGACCATCTTTTTCGCCACGAGACGGGAAAGATAGTTTCCGTTTTAACGCGTATCTTCAGCTTCCCATAGGTCTCATACAAGAACTTTCCAAGTTTTAGTTTCAAAAACCAGTTTCAAATTACCTATTACATGTACAAAGTTTTTAATTTCTCCGTTGACAAGTAGGATCAAGTTGATTTATTTAGAAAAAGTGTCCATCCAAAATAAGGGTAGGATTACTGTCCTTTCATTTGTCTGTCTGTTTAATGTTTGCAGGGTCGTCAATAGGGTGACCGCTAACATCCGAATAAAGTGCATATGCACTTTACTTGCACTGCATTATTACTTCCTATAATACCACATTTTTACTACTTATTGCCCCTTCAGGCAGTAAATATTACTTCTCTAAGAAATTGTTTTCACCCCTTTCTAACTACTTCAATCTTTGGCACTTACTTGCTATTTGACGGACGAAGTCCTAGTAATCATTGGTTTGGCATCAGTCATATGCACCACAACGATTAGCATAGACGCTGGCAAGGCCATGGCCGTAGGGTAGCGCTTATCCTGTGTTATGCTTTGTGTTTTACTTCGGTGGTAGTATTGGTTCAACTTCGCTCAAACTGGTGTCAATATGACTTGCTGGAGGATTCAAATATCTCTCATATTGACTAGATGACATAACTTTTTTGTAAAGCCTCATTTGACGTGCTCCAGCATCCTTTTGGTAGAGAGCATACAGACTTTCCCCATTTACAATTTTTATATCTTTTACATATTCTTCTAACGTATATTCATCATCTTGCTCTTCTAATTTATATTTTAAAGAAATCTTATTATCAATGTATGGAAATTGAAAGTCTCCGTTCTCGTTAGTAGCACCTACAAAAAATTTTTGACCTGACTCAGGATGTATGCTAAAAATCGAGTCATTGACCAATTGATACTGAAATGAACTATATCCATAATAAGTATCAAAAATATGGATGATAGACTCACCTACATAGATTTCGGCATAATATACCATATTTTCAGAATCAGAATACACCCAATTACCTTTAATAGAAGAAGATGAATCAGCTTTGTTTTTACAAGAAAATGTTAAAGCTAATATAATGATACTGATTAGTGTTTTCATTTTCAATAAAGCATAACCTTGGTGCAAATAATGTTACCGGATCTAGGAGCAATAAACTATGACGATAGGAATGTTTATTGCGATGTGCTTGATTTGTCCCACGCGACCAAACGTTGTTAAGAAACGAAACTACAAATTAACACTAACTCGGCCAATGACATATGCATTTTGTT
>JBGTDZ010000124.1:0-2720 GCA_041748055.1 Aquaticitalea sp. | reverse complement strand
GATGGCTTCAATGGCTTCTGCCAATTTGAAATCTTTTTCGGTGACACCTTTAGCGCTGTGAGTTGATAGCGAGATAGTCAACACGTTATACACGTTGGTCCAGTCTGGGTGATGGTCTTGGGCCTCACATTCAAATGCGATACGGCTCATTGCACTAAAGCAATCCTTGAAGTTATCAAATTCAAACTCAGCGTGAAGCGCATTTTCGTAGTAGTCCCAGTCTGGAAAATGAATTAATTTTTTCTCAATGGTGTCTTTGTCTAACTTTTTCATGGAATATAGTTTAGGTTATTTAAAGTTAACCAAATTTTGCTTTTATTTTCAAATTTGCCATTAAAGTTATAAATACTTACAACGCGTAAAAATTTAAATTGCCTAAAGTTATAAGTGCTTCAAATCTTTATGAATTGATATTTTAGTTTTATCAATAATTTTAAATACTTCAGATCAGATTGCATCAAACTTCCAATTCACTCAAAACTTCGTGACTTGTAATTTGAAGGTGTTTGGGCAGTTTGTTGGCTTTGGGCATAACGGCCAGATAGCGATCTTCATTAGTGGTGAAGACATGCTTGAACTGAACTTTAGATGGCGACATGATTGCAGCCATTTCCTTAATGAAATCATCATGATGCACCAAATCCGTACTGCCCAAATGATACACGCCATACTTGTTGCGATTGATCATGTAATGGATTTGTTGCGTTACCTTAAAATCGGTAGTGACGTTCATTATAAGATTAGGGAAGATTTCAATTGCTGTTTTTTCTATGATGTGTTGTTTTATTTCTTTGATGCGTGGGGATTGGGCTCCGAATACCATTGGAAGCCGAATGATAAGAATTTGCTGCTTTGGCATGCGTAGCAACATATTTTCAATCTTTATCTTGAAATGGCCATAGATACTTTCGCTCAGGGTTTTATCATCTTCATAACTTGGATATTTGCTGTACGCATCAAAAACGTTGGCGGAGGATAGAAAGATGATTTTGCAATGCTTCCCCGACATATATTCTGTAATATGCAGATGAGAAATGGTCTGTGCATGGAAATCGCCCCTTAGTGCGGAAATAATAATGGATGGTTTCACCACATTTAATATTTCAAATATATCATCCTCTTCAACATTAAATTGAAAAAAATGATTGTTTTTTTCAAGTGTACTATCGGGTTTACAATAAGTGCCGAAAGTCTGGAAGTAGGAGCAGAGCTCTTTGTAGAGAGCGTTGCCAAGAAATCCACTGGCTCCCAAAATTAAAATTCTATGTTTATTCTCGGGAGTCAACATACATGAATTATAGCAGATATAATTTTAGAAAATTGAAAGTTTGCCTTTTGTAGTTATTATTCATGAAGCTTTATAAAATGGTAATTTGACCACCGTCGCAGGAACAGCATTTTTGCGTATTTGAATAAATATCTTGCTACCAACTTCCGAAAGCATTGTTGGCACATAACCCAACCCAATACCTTTGTTAAGCATTGGCGACATTGTGCCTGAAGTGACTACGCCAATTATTTTGCCATTTCCATCGACAATGTCATAACCATGACGTGGAATGCCCCGTTCATCCAACTCAAAGGCCACCAATTTGCGTTCTGGACCATTTTCCTTTTCAGCCTTTAAAGCTTCAGAATTAGTAAACTCTTTTGTAAATTTTGTGACCCAACCAAGACCTGCTTCAATAGGAGAGGTAGTGTCGTCGATGTCATTTCCATACAAACAATAGCCCATTTCCAAGCGCAAGGTATCCCGAGCCGCCAAACCTATTGGTTTAATGTTGAATTTAGCACCGGCTTCAAGGACTTTGTCCCAAACCTGTTTCACTTCAGAATTTTTACAATAAATTTCAAATCCTCCACTACCGGTATATCCAGTGGCTGAAATAATAACATGTTCAATGCCTGCAAAATCCCCAACCACAAAATTATAAAATGGAATGGTAGACAGGTCATGACTGGACAAGGGCTGCATAGCCTCCACAGCTTTGGGACCTTGAATGGCGAGCAGGGAATAATTTTCGCTCAAGTCCTTCATCTCGGCACCCACATCATTCTTGGATTTGATCCAATTCCAATCTTTTTCGATATTACTCGCGTTGACAACCAATAAATAGGTTTCCTCCTTTATTTTATAAATAATCAAATCATCGACAATACCCCCATCATCATTTGGCAGACAACTGTATTGGGCTTTTCCTATGGTCAATTTTGACGCATCATTACTGCTCACTTTTTGTATCAATTCCAAAGCATTGGGGCCTTCAATCAAAAATTCCCCCATGTGAGATACATCAAATACGCCAACACCATTGCGTACGGTTTCATGCTCGATATTAACACCTTCATATTGAACTGGCATATTGTATCCTGCAAAAGGAACCATTTTTGCTCCGAGCGCTTCGTGAGTTGGAGATAAGGCAGTGTTTTTCATTTTTATCGTTTATACGTTTTATTGTTTAGGAGTATAGATGTTTTCTTTTTAGTGATATTCCATCAATCCTAAATAGTACAGCTTACATCGAAAATTCAGATGCAAAAGTATTGAAAATTATCTGTTTTCTTTTGGAATGATTTCGTTTAAAAAAATGTTAATTTTAATGTTTTCAATCAGAATCGAAGAGAATATGATTAATTTTCAATTTACTTAAAAATCCTATAATGAAAACTATAATTAACCTTTTTTGCTTGCTTTTCATAGTGACATTCACCTATTCCCA
>JBGTDZ010000123.1:0-4264 GCA_041748055.1 Aquaticitalea sp. | reverse complement strand
TGTTAATTGATCCATATTGAAATTCTCAAATTTTTCCCTAAACCGCATTGCATGATAGTCGGTAAACTGATTTCTTATTTTCCCATTTGCCGAAAGATCGTCCTTAATTTCAATCATAATTGAAATATTTTCTTTGGATACATTTTCAGGCACTAAGTCTATCCACTCTGAGGTTTCATCTTCACGGATCAATCTTCCCATCCAATTTAAAGATTTAAGTGCAAGTATATTATATGTAGAAAATTTTTGTGATGCATCCAATAAAATTATCCCATCAGGATTTTCCACTGCACAAACGACATAATTAAAACCTGTGCGAGTCGGCAATAGGGGAATGCCATTGGATTTTGTGCTCAGTAATATCGGATTTGACTTTAGTCCCGCGTACCTCAGCATTGAAATAAGCATCAGATTGATATCAGCTACATTTCCTGTTCCTTCTTTATAGGCTTTGTTCACTCCAGATTCTGCAGTATAACCGTTATAACCATTCCACTTTACTTTTGACTTTACAAAATTGAACAAAATCCCCATTTTTTCGTTAGGATCATTAATCCCGGAAAGCAGAGCATCAACTTCTTTATTATAGTAACCTGTTTTATTTAATTGATTCCCAAAATCCACATCTTTATAGATGGTTTGGGTTACATTTTCCCATGTTGTTGAATAAGGCGTTATTGGTTCGTTAGGCCATTTAACAAATTCCAGTTCCATGATAAGCTTTGCCTGATAATTGCTAAGGTTATCAATGAACTTTTCATCTGTTAATGGTGGTATGTTTTTTAAATCTGCGGAGATGACATTTTCCATATAATCAATTTTGGAAGTTTCAAAATTAGTTTTTGATACATACACACCTGATTGCTCTTTTGAAGTTATTACTATGGAGGTATTTTTCTTTGATGATGATAATTGAGGAATATAACTTGCTCGTGGATTGAGCAATTTTTTATAATTGTAATATTCTGGTGTGGTTAATTTAAAATCCAGTTTTTTAATTGGAATCAGGGTCTGAAATTCAATATCATCAATTCCAATGTTATGGGATTCTATACTATAGCTAAATTCTATTACACAGCCTTCTTTGATATTGGGCAGTGTAAATTTTGTAGTTTTCCAGTATTTATTTGTTACTTCTTCAAAGATGCCTTCTTTTTTCAATTTGTCTTCAACAATTTTATTTCCTTCCAAATTATAGGTTACTCCTTTTAATGATGTGACCCTTTCATTATTAGAGCTTGCTCCTTCAGAATTATTATAAAATCTGATTAATTTTGTTGCCTGATCAAAACCTTCTTTATTGTAAACTTTAATTCTTTCGTGCACTTCTTTGGTCTGAATAAATCCTTGGCCTTGGACGTAATTAAAAGCCACTTGCTGATTACGGTACAATACGGTCGCATTGGCTTCGGGATAATCTGCATTTGATGTTTCCAACAATTCTGCTTCGCTTACTTTACCAAATTTATAGTCTTGTGAAACAACAGCTTGAAATATAAATAATGTGGTGATTAGGAATAAATTTTTCATATAATTAAGATTTGGTTTTTAAAACAATTTTTGCTTGATCGCTTTTAACAACTGTCAACATAAATTCCCTAAAGTCTTCATAATCTTCCTTTTGATAGGAACCTTTTTTGAGTATCAATTTTCGCTTATAGGAAAGTTTGTTATTTTCTTCTAGTTTAACTGATGCTTCATATTCCCCAAACTGCGTTTTGATATGAATGTCTTCCATGAGTGCTTCAACTTCCATTAACTCGGGAATGGTAATTTCATAATAATCTATATCAGTGAAACCACGCTCCATCTCAAAAGGGATTTTTCGTTCTTGGTATCTCTGAGGCGCAGATGCCCATCGATTGAACAAATTGGGCTGCAGCAATATTCGGTCACCTGTTTTTGAAGCATAGCGCTCGGCTTTAACACCAATTTTTTCTGTAAAAACAATATTATCTTTGTCGTTATTAAATTCCATAGACTCTACTTCAAGCATATTGATATAACTCCAAAAATCTTTATAGTGCAATTTTTGATCCTTCAGACTTTGATTTTGTATGCCTTCATGGAAACTAAACTGTGTTCCAGATGATTTGGAGGAGATGGTTGCTGAGATATCACCATTATCTGATAAGAATACTGAAGCTTTGGTATCCAAAAGATTTTCTTCGGTTTTATAGACGGTTGTGTGAACAATTTGTCCTCCTTCGGGCGTGATAATGAGTGCGTCTCTGTCATCGGTAAAATTGGCATTGTACCCAAATGGAGTGGTTTGACTGGTACATTCCAACCAAATGTAATCTGATTCGCTCGGAACACAAAGGACAACATGATTACCTTGTATCGACGAAAATGAACTGTCAATATTTCGGATGCCTCTATCTCCATAAATAACTGCATAATAAGACTCGACACCAACCTCATCCATTAATGCTTTGGTGTAATTGGTCAGCCCTTTACAATCGCCATAGCCCAATCGATCTACATCACTTGCCAGCATTGGCTTCCATCCTCCGATACCAACTTGAACACTAATGTATCGGGTTTTGTCCTGAACGTATTGGTAGACGATTTTTGCTTTCTCCAAGTCGGTTTTTGCACTGGCTGTCAATGTCTTTATATCCTGTTTTGCTTGCTGCGGAAGTACTTCTGTTCCGTTGATAAGGGCATCGCTCATCCATTTTCCAAAGTCATTCCAATTGGTATTGACGCCTTTAACGCCTTCCATTTCAAATTCAGTTAATGTTGCTTTTAACAAGGGTGTAAAACTTGTGAAATCCGGACTATAAGATTCAGGTTTTATGGAAGTCAATTGGCTGGCCGAATATTCATGATCACTTATTTTTTCGATTCCATATTCCTCAAAATTGGAAATCTTACTCATAATTGGAATAGCAGTTAAATTTACAATCTTATAATGGGCATTTTCCGTGCTTATGAAATAACCTTCTATAGGTCTCCAACCTGGCAAAAAACCTGTAGAGCTATATTCTACTTCAATCTCAAACAATATAGTGTAAGGATAACCAGTGGGTGTATAGTTAAGATATTTTACCCGACTGTCGGAAAACAATGTACCTCCACTGACGGCACTGACGTCTTCAAATTCATTTTTTCTGATTTTCTTTATTTCCTTTCCAAAAGCATCGTAAATTTTGGCTTCTATTTTTTTTATGTTGGTATGCTTGTCATAATGCATAACAGCACCATGTCTGGAATCGCCCGAAGAATTGAGAATGGTGACAATTCTTTTATTGGTATAAACCATTTTGTTGGATGCCCTAACTTCAAGGTAATTATCATCCCAGCGGACAACAGCGTTGGCATCTTTGGACAATTCTACTGGAATTGATAGGGCGGATAGCAATGTTTCCTCTTGGGAATATGCTAAAATTGATGAGAGAGAGAGAATTAAAAGTAGGAATAGTCTCGTTATCATTTGTTAAATTTGGATAGGCTAAAATAGAATTATTTTAACAAGAACAAAATAATACGTGAAGAAAAAAGATTATTCTTTAATTTTTGTATCGATAATTATGGTAACTGGGCCATCGTTTAGCAATTCCACTTTCATATCAGCACCAAAAATTCCGCTGTGGACTTTTTTTCCTAAATCCTTTTCTGTGTGCTTTATAAAAGATTCATACAAGGGTATTGCGATATCGGGCTTTGCGGCTTTAATGTAGCTTGGCCTGTTGCCTTTTTTTGTACTCGCATGTAAAGTAAATTGGCTGACAATGATAATCTCGCCATCCACATCTTTCAGAGAATAATTCATCACCTCCTGTTCATCTGAAAAAATACGAAGGTTCAAAATTTTATTGGAAAGCCATTGCATATCTTCTGTTGTATCGTCGTCGACTATTCCGAGTAATACAAGCAGTCCATTCCCTATAGAAGCTATTTTATTTTCTTCGATGGACACACTTGCATTTGCCACTCTTTGAATCACTGCTTTCATATGCCCCTAAATTATATTCGACTCAAATTTGCAAGTTGCAACTGAACACTATAGTCTTATTTCACCCATTCTTCAGTTCGGTAATGCTCGTCATCACCTTCTAACATTTGAAGGTAACTGCGATATCGGGAATAGGCGATATCATCTTTCTCCAAAGCTTCTTTGACAGCGCATTTTGGCTCTTCAACATGCAAACAATTATTGAATTTGCAATCTTGCTTTAAGGCAAAAAATTCTGGGAAATAATCACCGATTTCCTCCTTGTCCATATCTACAATCCCAAAACCTTTGATCCCTGGGGTG
>JBGTDZ010000122.1:0-2957 GCA_041748055.1 Aquaticitalea sp. | reverse complement strand
CAATGGCTGTTTTTGTTTCAAACTGTAAAAACTCTGAAAAGAGTGAGTCAGCAGAAGACACAAAAGAAATCGTTGTAGAAAATCAGGTGGATTCAAACCCATTAAACGATGTTTATTGGGGAGATACGCACTTGCATACTGACCTTTCGCTTGATGCCGGAGCATTTGGCAATAGAATTGGAATGGATGAGGCTTATCGTTTTGCCAAAGGAGAAGAAGTCACGTCGTCTTCAGGTGTAAAAGCTAAATTATCGAGGCCTCTAGATTTTTTAGTTGTTGCAGACCATTCCGATGGGATGGGCCTATTCCCGGGGTTATTATCAGGTGATGGTTTTGTGATGACAACACCCGAAGGTAAACGTTGGAAAAAATTAATAGATGAGGGCAAAGCATCTGAAGCAACGATTGATATTATCACCAATTTTAGCCAAGGAACTTTATCATTTAAAACCAATGATGAAGAAATGATGAGACCTGTTTGGGAAAAAGTAGTGGCCACTGCTGAAAAGTATAATGACCCCGGAACATTTACAGCCTTTATTGGGTATGAATGGACTTCTTTAATTAAAGGAAACAATTTGCATCGCGTCGTAATATATAGGGACAATGGTGACAAAACAATAGGACATTTGCCTTTCACGTTAGAAGACAGTCCTGATCCCGAAGAGTTGTGGAAGAATATGACTATGTATGAGAAGAATACAGGAGGTCAGGTATTAGCAATCCCTCATAATGGGAACTTGAGTAATGGTTTAATGTTTGCAGAAACCAGAATTAATGGAGAACCTCTAAATGAATCTTATGCGAAAGAGCGATTTAAAAGAGAACCTTTATATGAGATCACTCAAATAAAAGGTGATGGAGAATCGCATCCATATTTATCACCGAATGATGAATTTGCAGACTTTGAAAATTGGGACAAAACCAATTTGGACTATTCCCAATTAAAAACAAAGGACATGCTTGAATTTGAGTATGCACGATCTGCTCTCAAAAATGGGCTTAAATACCAAAAGGAAATTGGCATCAATCCGTTTAAGTTTGGAATGGTTGGAGGTACAGATTCCCACACTTCATTAGCTACTGCAGATGATGATAATTTCTTTGGAAAAACTTCTGGTGTTGAACCGTCGAAAGATAGGGCTCATCATGCATTTATGAAATCAAAATTAGGTACGATCTATAATTACGAAACCATTGCCGCTGGTTGTGCAGCGGTATGGGCAAAATCCAACACACGAGTAGACTTGTTTGATGCCATGGCTAGAAAAGAAACATATGCCACAACAGGTTCTAGAATTAAATTACGTTTTTTTGGTGGATGGGATTTTATCCCAACTGATTTAGATAACAATTATACGCAGAAAGGTTACGATAAAGGCGTTCCAATGGGTGGTGATTTAAAGTCAAAGACGGCTGACGCGCCATCATTTATGGTACATGCGATGATGGATCCAAAATCAGGAAGTTTAGACAGAGTGCAAATTGTAAAAGGATGGGTAAATGCTGATGGTAGTTTAGGTGAGAAAGTGTATGATGTAGCGTGGAGTGGAGACAGAAAAATGGATAAAAATGGCAAAGTGCCTTCAGTTGGTAATACTGTTAATTTAAAAGATGCAACATGGTCTAATGATATTGGCGCAGTGGAATTGAGTAAAGTTTGGAAAGACCCAAGTTTTGATGGGAGTCAAGAAGCATTCTATTATGTAAGAGTGATTGAAATCCCAACACCCCGATGGACACTTTATGATGTTGTGAACTACGGTGCAGAATTAGGGCCTGAAATAGCATTAACCACTACTGAAAGAGCTTACAGCTCACCAATTTGGTACACGCCTAAATAGATTTAGTGCATGAAAAAATTGTTAAAAGAACCGCTAATCCACTTTTTGTTGATTGGCGGTTTACTATTTCTTGTTTATGAATTGGTAAATACAGACCAGACCGAAGATGTTATTTCCATAGATACTAATTTAATCAACGAACTAACTGCCAAATGGGAGTTAAAGAGAAACACAAAACCCTCTTTAGAAGAAATAAGTGGAATGGTGGAACAGTACGTTGAACAAGAGGTGTTTTATAAAGAGGCCTTGGCCATGAACCTAGATCATAACGACGAAATTGTTAAGAGAAGATTGGCCCAAAAAATGGAATTTATTTCAGATGGACTCGCAGAATCTCTGCAACCAACAGAAGACATACTGATTGACTATTATGAAAAGCAAAAAAATAATTATAAAAAAGAACCAATCTATTCGTTACAACAAATCTACTTTAGTAACAATACCAGAACTGATGCACTTGCAGAGGCAACCAATGCTTTAAATTCTGATTCTCCCGAAAATTTGGGAGATAACCTGTCATTGCCTTCAAATTATACAGATGAAAGCGCACTTAAAATCTCTAGAGATTTTGGGTCTGATTTTGCAAGTAGTTTAGATACTTTGGAAACAGGAAAATGGAGTGGGCCAATTCACTCCGGTTTTGGTGTTCACATAGTATTTATAAAAGATAAAAAAGAAGCCGGTCATTATCGTTTTGATGAAATTAAGGAAAGAGTAAACGTTGACTATAATTTTGATGCAAGTAATGAATTTAAGGCCGAGCTAATAAAGACGCTCCTAAAAAAATACAGCGTTAAAATTGATATTGAAAATGCTACTCTTAAAAAGGAATTGGATGAGAAATTTTAGTATATTTTTTCTTTTCTTAATGGTTGCCTTCACTACTTCTGCTCATGAAGTACGGCCAGCTTATTTTAGTGTCACACAACAATCCGATTCGATTTTTCTAGTCACATGGAAAATTCCTGCTATGGGAAATGCAATACCTAAAATATACCCCGTTCTGCCAGATAATTGGATAATTCTTGATGAGAATGCTAATCTTCTTCCGGGTAATTTAAGAAGAACGTATACAATACAGATAGCTCAAGGTGTTGAAGGAGCGGAACTATA
>JBGTDZ010000121.1:0-2003 GCA_041748055.1 Aquaticitalea sp. | reverse complement strand
GCGGTTTCATGCCACTTCCCAAAAGCTCCAGTACTATAACCATTTAGTCTTAACATTTCAGCTAAAGGTGCTACACTGTTAGGAAGCGATCCTGTATTACCAGGGTAAGCAGTAGCCGTTTCCATAATAGACCCGGTATTGGCTGTATGATGATTTCTACCCGTTTTAATAGCCATCCTTGTAGGTGAACATAAAGCTGTGGTATGAAAGTTATTGTAACGTAAGCCATTATTTGCTAACCTGTCCATAGTAGGCGTTTTGATGGGCCCTCCAAAAGTAGAAGTGGCACCAAAACCCAAATCGTCTATCAATACGATCACGACATTTGGTGCTCCATCAGGTGGGGTTACATTAAATGGTTTTGGTGGTTTTGTGTTACGAACATCTAATTCGTTATACGTCTTAGCTTCTGGCGGCACTACGGGAAGAATTTCCCGATTTATCATTTCCTGTGCATTTAAGCCTGAAAAGCTCAATAGCATCAAGAGCATTACTAAGGATAGTTTTTTTGTTTTCATAGTTATTGTTGTTATATTAAATCTAATTTCGTTGCTTTATATGAAGGGTGTAATATCATTTTATCGGAAACTTATTATAAATTGAAGCCTAAACGCACTACAGCTCCATAGGTATCTACATCATACAGAAAACGATCAGAACCATTTCCATTATCATAATCAATTCCAATCACACGGTAACCCAAAGTTGTATAGAATAGCTTTGAAAATCGATAACCAAAATCGGCCTGCATCTGCCACGTAAAATCCGAACCAATGCCGAAGCCACCAAAATCACCACGAACTTTGTAAATCCATTTATCATTAATCGTTCCTTGTGTGCGGGCCACAATCACTGGATCTACCCACGTTTCATCGGTAGAGGCATTACGGTCATTGAGGAGTGTTTGGGTATTGATTTCCATATCCAAGCTCACCAATCTTAAAGCAATACCAGCATCCAGACAAGGCAAGACACGTCTTAAACCAGCGACTTCCCAAGCCAATTGTTGCATGGTGACATCGCCGCCTGTGATGAATTGACCCGTTTTAATATCTTGGCCCAACTTCATATATATCACGTCATTACTTATGGTCCATTTATCATTGGTGGCTTCCGCGTAGAGCATGGCGCCGAATTTAAGATGTCCAAAAATATCACCAACACTGGCATCCACTTCAACTGAGGGAATAAGCTCCCCAATTCCCGTTTCGCCACTCATGTTGGCCAACATGATATACGGCTCAATGGTAAAATTCCAGGCACTTTTACTGTCATCCGTAGTTTGTGCTTCCTGTGCATGCAGGTTTATGACTGCTAAACAAAATAGAGCTAAAAATGTTAATCGTAATTTAAAATCAATTTTCATAGTTGAATAGTATTAATTAAAACAGTTTTTAATATTTCGTGTTGCCTTTTTATAGTGTGAATCATATTTAAAATGACGTATCTTAATTAATTCGCCAACGTAATTTAACTTGGCTTTTATGTAGTGCAATTTTCCGAATCGCACTATTCAATTGGCAACGATTCAAACAACGCCAGCATTTAATTACATTTTATTATTGATACATTATTTGCTTAAATAGACCTTCCTGTCATTTAATGGTTGTGTTGGTCTAAAGTTATTTCTTGGCATCAAATCGGCAATTGCTTTTACTTGTGCGGGAGAAACCATGATAGGTTTCTTAAAAATGAACCAGTCTACCGCCTCTGTACAAGGAGGTGTTGTTAGAGATCCTTTGTAATAATAATGCTCAAAATCAGTCAATACATATTTAGAAAAACTATGTGCGACACCGATCGTTTTTGTTTCCCCCGGTTGCACTGGTAGATACCCTTCTATAAAATCAAAAGCATTGCTCTCTTTTCCTTCAGAAACCATAACTGCAAATACAACGAATTCTTTATCATCGCTCACATGTACCATATGTATGACAAGGGGAAAATGACTTCCGTTTATCGTATGTTCAGAAGCCGCATGAAAATGAAACTGTGCTAGGTTA
>JBGTDZ010000120.1:0-2574 GCA_041748055.1 Aquaticitalea sp. | reverse complement strand
ACAAAATATGGTGTCGCCATCGATATGCCTGCGGGCCCGAGTGAATTATTGGTGTTTGCCGACGATTCCGCAAATGCATCTTATGTTGCGTCCGATTTGTTAAGTCAGGCTGAGCATGGTACAGACAGTCAAGTGATATTGGTTACAACCTCAAAATCTATTTTATCAGAAGTAGCATTGGAAGTTCAAAAGCAGCTCAATGAATTGCCACGAAAAGACATCGCCAAAAAGGCCATTGACAATTCAAAATTGATATATGTTGAGACCGAAGAGATGGCTTTACAATTGATAAACCAATATGCTCCAGAACATTTTATTATCTGTTCAAATAATGAAGACTATTTTACTAATGGCATCATAAACGCTGGTTCTGTTTTTATCGGAAATTATACGCCAGAAAGTGCTGGAGATTATGCGTCAGGAACCAATCATACCTTACCAACCAATGGCTTTAGCAGGGCATATTCTGGTGTTAATCTTGATAGTTTTCTAAAGAACATCACATTTCAAAAAATATCCAAAGAAGGATTACAAAACCTAGGAAATACCATCGAACTTATGGCACAAGCTGAAGGATTGCAAGCTCATAAAAATGCAGTTTCGATTCGATTAAAAGATATCAACTAATGGACATCCAGAATTTAATTAGACCATCCATCAAAGCTATAAAGCCTTATTCTTCTGCAAGGGATGAATTCCAAGGTTTGAAAGACAATATGATTTTTTTGGATGCCAATGAAAACCCATTTGAAAATGGCGTCAACCGTTATCCAGACCCACAACAAATAAAATTGAAACAAGTCCTTTCAACTTTAAAACGCGTTCCAACTGACAATATGTTGCTTGGGAATGGGAGTGATGAAGTCTTGGATTTAATCATTCGAATGTTTTGCGAGCCCAATAAGGATAACATCATCATATTACCTCCAACCTACGGAATGTATGAGGTTTTGGCTAATGTTAACGCCATAGAAACCATTAAAGTTGAATTATCGGAGACCTTTCAGCCAAAAGTTGAACAGATTTTAAATGCTTCAAATCCTAATAGTAAAATTCTATTCCTCTGTTCGCCAAACAACCCAACAGGTAACAGTTTTAGACGAATTGAAGTTGAAAAATTGTTGAAAAAATTTAAAGGTATTGTTGTTATCGATGAAGCGTATATCGATTTTTCAGATCAAGAAAGTTGGTCGAAAAAGCTTAATGAATTTCCAAACCTAATCATCACACAGACCCTTTCGAAAGCTTACGGGATGGCAGGAATTAGATTGGGAATATGTTATGCATCAGCAGAAATCATATCTATTCTGAACAAAATAAAGCCTCCCTATAATATCAATGAGTTAACGCAACAAAAGGCAATTGAGCAATTAAATAAAGTTAATTTGGTCACTGATCAGATTGAGCAGCTTTTAAGAGAGAGGCAAGTACTGGTTGAAGCGCTTAAAGTTTTACCTTTTGTAGACAAAGTATATCCATCTGATGCGAATTTTATTTTGATAAAAGTGGATGATGCCAATAAACGCTATAATCAATTGATGGAAAATGGCATCATCATTCGTAATAGAACCACTCAGCCTTTATGTGAGAACAGTTTAAGGTTGACTATTGGAACATCGGACGAAAACAGAAAATTAATTGAAATATTTAAAAGTATCTAAAAACCTGCAAGGTTTCAACAACCTTGTAGGTCCAATCAAACATCATGAAAATGAAAAGAGTTTTATTTATAGACCGAGACGGTACCCTCATCAAAGAACCATCCGATGAGCAAATTGACAGCTTCAAAAAGTTGGAATTCTATCCAAAAGTATTTCAATATTTAAGCAGAATTGCCAAGGAATTGAATTTCGAAATTGTAATGGTCACCAATCAAGATGGCTTGGGAACAGACGTATATGCTGAAAACACTTTTTGGCCAGTTCACAATTTTATTATCAAAACTTTTAAAGCAGAAGGGATTGAATTTAAGGAACAATTTATCGACAGAACATTCGCGAAGGATAACGCTCCAACTCGCAAACCTAATACAGGCCTGCTGACTCACTATTTTTCGGATGTATATGATCTGAAAAATTCATTCGTCATTGGTGATCGTTTAACTGATATAGAGCTCGCCAAAAATTTAGGTTCGAAAGGAATTTTTATTAATGATAATACAAATTTAGGCACTTCCGAAATCACGGTAAAACGTGAAGAATTGGAAAGTTACATTGCTTTGGAAACCAATGATTGGGAACATATTTATAATTTTTTAAAAGCAGGAGAACGAAAAGGTAGCATCATTAGAAATACGAACGAAACCAAAATCACTATTGACCTAAATTTGGATGGAACGGGAAAAAGCGACATCGATACAGGTATCGCCTTCTTTGACCACATGCTTGACCAAATCGCACGTCACGGTCAAATGGATTTAAACATTAAGGTCAATGGCGATTTGGAGGTGGACGAACATCACACGATTGAAGATACCGCAATCGCATTAGGAGAGGTTTTCGCGACCACATTGGGAAATAAATTGGGAATTGAACGCTACGGTTTCTGTTTGCCAATGGATGATTGTCTGGCACA
>JBGTDZ010000119.1:0-8397 GCA_041748055.1 Aquaticitalea sp. | reverse complement strand
CTTATCGACAATCTAAAATTACGTCTCAATTTGTTGTATCGCTTGAAAGAACAATTGAAACAATTGAACACAACTGATGAAAATCAGGAAACAATCTAAAAATCATGAAACATTTAAAAATAATAACAACCCTTCTATTGTTGGTTGGTACCTTGAGTGCTACAGCTCAAAAACTTACCAAATTTACCAAAACGGTGAACGCGAACAAGGAGGTAAAAATCAATTTGAATACCAGTCATACCAATATTGAAGTGGACACTTGGAGCAAAGACCAAATAGAGGTTGAAGCCTATATTGAAGGTGAAAAATTGTCCAAGGAGGAACTTGAAAAAGAACTGAAAAACTGGAACATCACAGTAAGTGGTTCTGGCGATGAGATTACCATAGAATCCAAAGGGTCGCAAAACTCATGGGCCATGAATGGCGATATGAATTTTGACTTCAACTTTGATGCAATGAAAGAGTTGGAATTGAACTTGGCCGACCTTCCTGAGATGCCAGAAATGCCTGAGATGCCAGAAATGCCTGAGATGGGAAATATTCCAGCCATGCCCCAGATGCCAAAAATGCCTGATTTACCTGAATTGCCTAGTGGCATTGGTGCGGTGAACTTTGATTATGATGCTTATAGAAAGGACGGCGAAAAGTATTTGGATAAATGGAGCAAGGAATACGAAGAGCAATACGGCAAAGAGTATCGTGATAAAATGAAGGCTTGGGGGCGCAAGTTTGGCAAGACTGATTTTGATGCCTATTCGAAAGAAATGGAAGCTTGGGGCGAGAAGTTCGGAAAGGATTGGGGCGAAAAATTCGGCAAGGATTACGAGCAAAAAATGGAATTATGGGGCAAGCTGTTTGAAGCCAAATGGGGCGGAGATTATGCCCAAAGAATGGAAGCCTGGGGAGAGCGATTTGGTCAGCAGATGGAAGAACGCACTAGAGCGATGGAAGCGCGACAGGAAGCGATGCGCGACCGTCAAGACCATATGAGAGATCGAGAGGAACATTTTGAAGAGCGGCGAGCTGAAATTGCAAAGCGCATTGAGGAAAAAGTCAATACCAAAGTAAAGAAAACAATCAAAATAAAAATGCCCAAAAAGGCAAAGTTGAATATGAACGTAAGACATGGCGAATTGAAATTTGCTGCTGTCATGTACAATGTGCGTGGTGATATTTCACACTCAGCCCTTACGGCTACTAACATTGATGGAAGCAAGACTTCCATCAATGTTTCTTATTCTCCCGTCCTTATCACCAATTGGAATATGGGGGAATTGAAGCTTAATTTTGTGGATAAGGCCCAGATTGAAAACGTCAACCGACTGGTGTTAAGTTCCAATTCGTCCAATATTGGGATCAATAGTTTGATGGGCAATGCCGTCATTGATGGAAGCTTTGGCGAGTTGACCGTCAACACTATTTTGCCTTCTTTCAGTAACTTGAACATTGTTTTGGAGAATAGTGAAGCATTTGTAGTGCTTCCTAAAACGGATTATAACATGCAATACAAGGGCAGTCGTTCTAAATTGAAACATCCAAAGAATAAAACCCTGAATACAACTTCATTTTCCACTGGTGATTTGACGAATGGGAAAAGCATTGTCATCAATGCTAAATTTAGTGAGGTAACAATGCATTAACAAATTCCTTAGATTCCCGATATCTATCGGGAGGAAACACTTATTTCAGGGAAGCGAATTTCCTAACTTTATACGAATTTCTTCCTGTCAAAATAGTACTTTTATAGTCTATTTTGAAGTAATGACACCAACCGAGTTTTCTTCCTTTCTTGATAGCATCAGCAAATATCCACTTCCGGTGTTGGATGTCAGCATTTCATTGCAACAATACATTCCTTTAGACCTTTCGGTTTCCAATCACAGTCTGCAAAATTTCGATGTGAGTGATTCATCAGTTTTAGAACGCTATGTAAACACGCATCTTGCAGTACATCATGGTATTGTGGCCTACGGTGGTTATAACGAAACAAGGAATATTTATCGACGCAGCGATCATTTTAACCAAGATGATCTAGTTTCGGAACGCAACATTCATATAGGGATGGACTTATGGTTAGGTGTTGGCGCACCCATCATGGCACCTTTGGATGGCTTGGTGCATAGCTTTGCCTATAACAAGAATTTTGGCGATTATGGCCCAACCATTATTTTAAAGCACCGCATTGATGATGTGGTTTTTTACACCTTGTATGGCCATTTGAGCCTGTCCTCGATTGAACATCTGAGGGAAGGTCAATTGTTCAGGCAAGGTGCACAAATGGCCACCTTGGGCGATGCATCAGTAAATGGCGATTATCCGCCTCACTTGCATTTTCAGATCATTCATGAGATTGGCGACTGGGTTGGCGATTACCCAGGGGTTTGTAGTAAGGATGATTTGGAGTATTATTTGGAGAATTGCCCTGATCCAAATTTGCTTTTGAAGTTGGGTTGAGAAGCCAGGTGAAGTGGGAATTCAATGAGTTTAGTACTTTCAATGGCGAAAGTAAGTTCTGGTTTCCACGTTGCCATAGATGATACATGGAAATTGAAGATTTACTATCTTAGCGATATAAGCTGGATATATACAATTGTTTATATCTAATTGTTGGCAACAATTTGGAAACGATGCGAATTTGGTGTATATTTACATCAAATAATTATATTATGGCAAGACAAAGTATTTCATTCACAAAGCCCAACGATGAATGGCTAAAAACTCAAGTGGACCAAAACGAATATTCTAGCAAGAGTGAACTAGTAAATGATTTAATCAGACAAGCTAGAAAACAACAAGTTGAAATCGATTGGATTCGTGCTAAATTGGAAAAATCTGAAAACAGCGGATTTACAAACGACAGTAAAAATGACATTTTAGCTCAATCAAAGTCTTTACTTAATGGCTAAATATAAATTAAGTAACGAAGCGAAAAATGACTTGATAAGAATTCATCATTACGGAGTGAGAAAATTTGGGATGGCTCAAGCGGATAAGTACTTCGAATCATTTTTTGAATATTTTGACATTATTGCCCAAAGACCATATTCTTTCGAATCGGTTGATTACATCAAAAAAGATTATAGACGCTGTGTTTGTGGAATTGATAGTATTTACTTCAAAGTAAATGAGAATACTATTGAAATAATGGCAATTGTTGGAAGACAAAATTTGAATGAAAAATTATAAAAAAATAAAAAACTGTTGCCAACAAGGTGTATAAAACATAGCTGGTTTCAGTCCTTCCCGAAGGTCTATCTTTATTTACGAAGTCCGCCAAATCTTTGATTTGGCAGTTTTTATTGACATTGTTTCGTTCCAAATCAAAGATTTGGCTAATTGCTAAAACGAAAATCATAGTTATTTTAGACGCTACGTTTCATACACATAACGTTGTAGGTAATCCTGAAAAATGAACACTGAACCAATTATAAATTACTTTTCCAATATTCTACAACTTGAGAGAGAGGAAATAGATGCTCTAAAAAAAGTGTTTAAAGAACGTAGAATTAAACGAAGACAATTTATTCTTCAAGAAGGAGATGTTTGTGCGCTAAACACATTTGTCGTTGAAGGGTGTTTTAGAATGTACTTTGTTGATGAAAAAGGTAAGGAACATAACATCCAATTTGCAGTGGAAAATTGGTGGATTGGTGATATTGGTAGTTTTCATTCTGAAGAGCCAAGTAAATTATATATAGAGGCCATTGAAAATTCTATAATCCTTCAAATAAAAAAACAAGACCAACTAGATTTATTTGTTAATCATCCCAAATTCAATAGAATATTCAGAGTCTTTACAGAAAATGCTTTAGTAACTTATCAAAGACGTGTTTTACAAAATATCAGCTCTACTGCCGAAGAACGCTATCTTGATTTTATGAAGCGTTATCCATATTTCTTCAATCGTATTTCAAACGTTCAAATTGCATCTTTCCTTGGTGTTACTCCAGAGTTTTTAAGTACTATTCGCAAGAAAATAGCAAAATCTTAATCTACATTAAGAGTCTTTCTTAAAGTACCTTATAGGTACACCTTATCATTACATCTCATCTTTGTGGTATTAATTAATACTAACAATCAATGAAAAAACTTCTCATCATTTTAATAGCATCAACGCTATTAGCTTTTTGTCAAAACATTTCTGAAAACGCAAATAATACAAACCTTAAAAACACAGAAAAAATGGAAAAATTAGCAAAACAAGAAATCGAAAGTTTATTAATGGCTTATAAAGAAACATTAAACACGTCTAATGCAGAAAAAGCAACGTCTTTATATACTAAAGATGGCATTTTTATGCCTAGTGGTGCACCCTCTGCAATAGGAATAGGAAGCATTAAAGGAGCTTACGACTTCGTGTTTTCTCAAATACAATTGAACATCGAGTTTTATATTGAAGAGATTACGATTGAAAACACGATGGCTTATGCTGTTACGAGCTCAAAAGGGTCGACATTAATTCACGCAAATGGTGAAACCATTCCAGAAGAAAATAGAGAGTTATTTGTTTTTGAAAAAGAAAATGGGAAGTGGAAAATAGCACGCTATATGTTCAACAAAACTAAATAATAAAACTAAATCTAAAAAAATGACAAATATAATCACAATAGTAGCAATCATAGCTATATCAGTTAATGCGTACGCTCAAAAGACATTAGAGAGCTATGAACCAGTATTAAAAAGTACTTTAGAAAAATCTATAAAGGTAAGCTACGAAAAAGGCTATGCCATTGAAGAAGTTAAACCAAATATTTATGTTTTAACAGATGGAATATGGCAATCTGCAGCAATCGTAACCTCTGACGGTGTTGTTTTAATTGATGCACCAGAGAGTTTTGGTCAAAATATTGAAAAAGCTGTTAAAAAAGTAACTAATGAGCCAATTAAAACATTGGTTTATACACATGGACATTCAGATCATATTGGCGGTTCTCAACATTTATCTAATATTAAAGATTTAGAAATTATATCATTAACTGGAGTAGCAGATTTTTTAAGAGAGCAGAATGATTCTAGAAGATTGATTCCCAATAGAACTTTTGAAGGAGCTTTAGTTTTAAAAAAGGGCGATAAACAGATTCATCTTTCAAATCACATGAATTACCATTCAAATGAAGGTGATTTATTTGTATCAGTTCCACAAGATAAATTTTTAATGGTAATAGATGTTTTGGCACCAGGTTATGTTCCTTTTAAAAATCTTGATTTGAGTAATAATGTCCACAATTACTTGAAGGTGTTCGACCAAATTTTAGCTTATGATTTTGATGTTTTTATTGGAGGTCATTTGACAGGAATAGGCACTAAAGATGATGTCTTATTAAGCAAAGCCTACGTTAGGGATTTATATGAAACGGTTAAACGAATTCATAATTCAACAAACATGTTGGAAGTGATGGGTGCTGCAGCAGAAAAAATAGGCTGGGACAATAAATACATATTATTTGATACCTTCCTAAACAAAGTAATAGAAGATAGCTATAAAGAAATTGAATCACGTTGGATTACTCAATTGGCTGGAGTCGATATATTCACAAAAAGTCATGTCTCGACAATGTTAAATTATGTTCGATGGGATGATTAGTTTGGAACAGACTACCTACAACAATGTATAAAAGCAATAGTGGTTTGGGAGTAATCTCGAACCGTTTTTTGTTTTAATTAAGTATCTTGCTATCCGAAAGGTAAGTGCATTTAATCCGCTACTGCTTTTATATAAAACGTTGCCATTAATACCAAAAGACTTTGCGGATTGAATTATTTGTACTAACTTTGTAATTACAAACATAAAGTTATGGAAACAGCAATTATAAAAATCGGAAATTCTAAAGGTCTGCGTTTAAGCAAGACTATTTTGGAGAAGTATAACATAAAAGACAAGGTAGAAATGATTTTGGAAAAAGGACAAATAATCCTTAAACCAATTAGCAGTCCGAGAAAAAACTGGGGAAAAGCATTTGAAGAAATGCGTGAGAATAATGATGACCAATTATTAATTAATGATGTATTCGAGGACGAAAATTTTGAGGAATGGAATTAGAGCAGTATTCAATTGTACTCGTAAACCTTGACCCTACAATTGGCGGCGAAATTAAAAAAACAAGACCTTGTGTAATTGTTTCACCAAACGAAATTAATAAGTTTTTAAGGACAATCGTAGTTGCGCCAATGACAACGAACTTGAAAAACTATCCGACCAGAATTAAAGTAAAACATAACGGAAAAAAGGGAATGATTGCAATGGATCAAATTAGGACAATTGACAAATCTCGAATTTTAAAAACGTTTGACCAATTATCGAAATCTGAAATACAGAAATGTAAAGATATAATCAGAGAAACCTTCGTTGATTAAAATTAAATTTTGAATAAAAACGAAAAGCACTAATGCCAACAAAGAACTGAGGTAAAAACCAAGTTTTTTCATTAGAATTTTTATGCATAAAAATTCTGGCATTGTTGAAATAGAACAAATCTCCTTTTGTCTATTTGTTTCCATTCCAACAAGCTAAATCCTGTATCTTTTTTGGTAACAACGTAATAAATCATATTACTTTTGTTTTCTCAACTTCCTATTGCTAAGCCGCACTTTGAACTTTAACTTTTGTTTTTCGCCTTTTTTACCAATCGGTTCCTTCACAAGTTGCACATAAAATTTAGAACCGGCATCGTCATAACTTGTTTTTTCCGGTAAACTGAGCCCGTCATTGCTCTTTAGGTTTTTATACGGTACAGATAACCAAATATCGATATAATCTTGTAGCTTCAATTTCCCTTCTACAAACACTTGAATGGCGGAAGATTGAATCTCTGTTCGTGGAATGACAATCTCCCCATTCCTGATTTCAAAGGTTTGAACAATTGGTCTAAACTGGAGATTCTTAAAGCGTTCGTCCTTCATCAATATGGAGTTATCCATGATGGGCCGATAATTGTAAATTGCCAAATCCTGTAATTCTAATTGAAGTGTCCCGTTTAAAGAATCCATATTCAGGTTACCGTCATTCGCAAGGGTGCCATTTGCCTTGATGCTGTAATTGAGAGTCCCTTCAATTTTTTCGGTGTTTCTTAAATCTTCATCCTTAAAATAATCGAATCTGCTAACGAGTTCACTGAGGCCGATATTCTTCGCCTGCAGGTCCATGACAAATGGCAAGTTGTTGGGATTCCTTATATCAACATCGACGTTCATGGATATTGAGCCACCATAAAAATTAAGTTGGGTGTCTTCAATTTTAAAAACACCCTCATCGTTAAACAATAGCTTTAATCCGAAATTAGTTAAATTGATCTTTTCATGTCTTAAAGTATCAATTTTCATACTTACGGTAGGATAAAATGATGTATTGATAACCACCAAAGCTTCTTTTAGTTTCTTTAGATCAAAATCTTTCTCTACCTTTTCTTTGTCTTTTGATGTATAGGTCTCCAAAAACTTTTTAATATCCGAAGTGTCCATAAAAGGCGAATGGATGGTAAAGTTGGAGCTATGTAAATTATTATCTAGTGTGCTGTTGATAAAATCCGAAAAATTATCAATTGTACCAGCGAAATACACCGAACTCTTTCCGGGCAAATCGATATCCAAGGTTTTGAGGGTGGCCACATCATTATCTATTTGTATATGCAGGCTGTCCACAGGAATTTGGAGCGCTGCCGCATTAAAATCGATAAGTGTACCACCTATTTTTAAATCCCCAAATACGGTTGAAGTCAAGATTTCCAAATCTTCCGATTGTCCGTTGTAATTTCCGTTGAATTCAAAATCACCTGACTTAAATACAAAATTGATTGTCTTTAAGTAATCGTTCAGATTTTCCGTCTTACCCTTTACGTTCACTGAAAAATCAAAGTCAAAAGGATTAAGGTTCAATGAGTCGCGTTGGCTTGTGCGTGCATTTACCTTTCCGTAGATTTTCGCACTCGTTTCTTTGTACTTTAAGTTGAGATTATTCAGTTTAAGGATGGAATCGTTTTCAAAATAAAGAAATGCATTGACCTTTTCTGTGATGAGGTCGTTATACTTGAGCGAGTCAATGGCCAATTCTATCTCAGGATTAAATTTATTGATGTCCTTGAAAACTGTATGCAATGCTCTTTTATTTTTCGGTTCCTTAATCTTTTCTTCATCCTTTAATGATTTTACGGTCTTCAATAAATTATCGGCATCAAGAAAAGGCGCCGTAATTTTCAAGGATATAGATCCATAATTTTGCGAATCGTCCAACAAAAAACTAGGGAAATTTTTTATACTTCCATTAAGATTCATAGGGTACAATTCACCTATTTCGAGACTGAATTTGTTTAGAAGAATATCAGAATTATCCACGAACAGCGCCAACGAATCAATCTCAATATCCATATCTGCTGGCGCATAGTGAAGATTTGTATTGGTCAG
>JBGTDZ010000118.1:0-3057 GCA_041748055.1 Aquaticitalea sp. | reverse complement strand
GCTGGTTTGTTCTTGTAGGATGGGCCATTTATCCGTTAGGTTATATGTTGGGTACCAATGGATGGTATACAAATATTATTGGTTCAGGTAGTGTGGATGTCGTATATAATATTGCCGATGCCATCAATAAGATTGGTTTTGTTCTGATCATTTCATTTGGAATTTTACATGGCTCAAATGATATTTTACTGATCAATTCTATTTCCAATTCAAATTTAAAATACCCATTTATTAGAGTTTTAGGTATTTATTTACTAACCGTTTTTTCTGCGGTTATCTTATTTTATATCTTACCTGCTGTTGCCCTTTCCCTTTTTATATTGTTCAGTGCTTTCCATTTTGGTGAACAACATTGGAATTATCGAGAGCTGCCCATTTCAAAAAATTTATCCAATTTTTTTTATTTTATTTATGGATTATTTGTTCTTCAGATCTTGTTCATATTGAATGTGGCAGAGGTGATTGAAATTGTTCAATCGATAACTGCCCATACAATAGCAGAGGATTTTATATTGTATTCTTTTTTTTGCAATTTAATTGTATTTGCAGTTTTCATTCTATACCTTTTTTTTAGGTCCAAAATATTTAGTTCCATCATTTTTTTGGAACTTTTTTACGTGATGGTTTTTGGAATCATTTTTAAAGTATCCAGTTTAATTTGGGGCTTTACAATTTATTTTATTCTTTGGCATAGCATACCATCTCTTATTGAACAAGTAACATTTATATATGGGGATTTCAATAAAAAAAGTTTTTCTAGTTACTGTAAAAAAGCCTTCCCATATTGGCTGATATCGATAATGGGCATTGCGATTGTTTATTACATTTTTAAAGATGAAAAGGTGTTTTATGCTATTTTCTTTTCGTTCATTGCAGCAGTTACCTTTCCACACGCTTTGGTTATCAACAAGATGTTTGGAAACAAAAAAACGCAACCAACTAAATGATTGCGTTTTTTTTATTTAAAAGATTCCTCGGCTAGCTCGGAATAAGCGATTCACTCAATTTTGCGAAAAGCAAAATTGGTTCACTGCTTACTTGACTTCTTCGAAGTCTACATCCTCAACATCACTTGCTTCAGTTGCTTGTCCATTTTGGCTAGCATCAGGTCCAGGTTGTCCTGCACCTCCACCTTGAGTTTCGGCTTGTGCTTTGTACATTTCTTCAGAAGCCACTTTCCAAGCTTCGTTGATTTTCTCCAAAGCTGGATCGATTACTGCGATATCTTTTGTTTCAAAGGCTTTCTTCAGTTCTTCAAGTGCTTCTTCAATTGGTTTTTTCTTATCATCAGATAATTTATCACCAAACTCCTTCAACTGACTCTCCGTTTGGAAAATCATGGCATCCGCAGCATTCAATTTGTCTGCTTTCTCCTTTGCCAATTTATCAGATTCTGCATTTGCTTCAGCATCAGCTCTCATCCTTTTGATTTCCTCTTCAGTCAATCCGGAAGATGCCTCGATACGAATATCTTGTGTTTTTCCTGTAGCTTTATCTCCTGCCGTTACATGAATGATACCATTGGCATCAATATCAAATGTTACTTCAATCTGTGGTGTACCTCGTCTTGCTGGTGGAATACCATCTAAATGGAAACGTCCAATAGTTTTATTATCGGGAGCCATCGCTCTTTCACCTTGCAATACGTGGATTTCCACAGAAGGTTGATTGTCAGCAGCTGTTGAGAACACTTGACTTTTCTTTGTAGGAATTGTAGTGTTGGCCTCAATCAACTTTGTCATAACGTTGCCCATGGTTTCAATACCTAATGATAACGGCGTAACATCCAATAACAAGACGTCTTTCACATCTCCTGATAAAACACCACCTTGTATCGCTGCACCTACAGCTACAACCTCATCGGGATTTACACCCTTGCTTGGTTTTTTTCCGAAGAATTTTTCAACGGCTTCCTGAACTGCAGGAATTCGAGTAGAACCTCCAACCAAAATGATTTCGTCGATGTCACTTTTAGACAAGCCTGCAGCCTTCATTGCTGTTTGGCAAGGTTCAATGGTACGTTTTACCAAATCGTCAATCAATTGCTCAAATTTCGCTCTTGTCAATGAACGGACCAAATGTTTTGGTCCACTTGCAGTGGCTGTAACATAAGGTAAATTAATTTCGGTTTGTGCAGAAGATGATAATTCAATTTTTGCTTTTTCGGCAGCTTCTTTCAAACGTTGCAAAGCCATTGGGTCTTTACGCAAATCAATGTCTTCTTCAGATTTGAACTCATCGGCCAACCAATCAATTATTTTTTGATCAACGTCATCACCACCTAAATGGGTATCACCATCCGTGGACAAAACCTCAAAAACGCCGTCACCTAACTCAAGGATGGACACATCATGCGTTCCTCCACCAAAGTCAAATACAACTATTTTTTGGTCCTTGCCTCTTTTATCCAATCCGTATGCCAATGCGGCGGCTGTAGGCTCGTTGATAATACGACGAACTTTTAAACCAGCAATCTCGCCTGCTTCTTTTGTTGCTTGACGTTGTGAGTCATTAAAATAAGCCGGGACGGTAATAACCGCTTCAGTCACTGTGGTTCCCAAATAATCTTCTGCAGTTTTCTTCATCTTCTGAAGAATCATGGCTGACAATTCTTGTGCGGTATACATGCGACCATCAATATCTACTCGTGGGGTATCGTTATCACCCTTGACCACTTTATATGGTACACGTTCTGCCTCTTTTTTAGATTCAGAGTATTTATTTCCCATGAAACGTTTGATAGAATAAACCGTTTTTGTCGGATTGGTCACTGCTTGACGTTTTGCTGGGTCACCAACTTTAATTTCACCGCCATCTACAAAAGCGATGACCGATGGGGTCGTTCTTTTACCTTCTGCATTTGGGATGACAACAGGTTCACTACCTTCCATTACCGCAACGCAAGAGTTGGTTGTTCCTAAATCGATTCCAATTATTTTACTCATAATATATGTTTTATTGTTGACTATTTTTTTTTAATTTCTCTTACTATATGTCAATGACTGTGCCATGACAAAAAATCTGACATCATGACAGATGATACAATTTTTCTATTTA
>JBGTDZ010000117.1:0-3366 GCA_041748055.1 Aquaticitalea sp. | reverse complement strand
TCATTAAGTACATAGGCAATCCGTATTTGATTCAGTCCAACGCCGGGAGTTGAATAAAACCCAGCAGCAGGAGCGACCATTACCGTTTCGCCATTAATATCAAAATCTTCCAACAACCATTGTGCGAAATGGTCAGCGTTTTTAATTGGCAATTCTGCTATGCAATAAAAGGCACCATTGGGCTTGGCAACTTTGATTCCATCAATCTTTTCGAGTTCTTTTATTAAGGTATTGCGCCTGTTGACATATTCAGTTATCACTTCGTCAAAATAACTTTGTGGAGTTTCCAAAGCGGCTTCACTGGCAATTTGGGCCAAGGTTGGTGGACTTAAACGTGCTTGAGCAAATTTCAACGCGGTTTTCATTACTTCTTTGTTTCTGGAAACCAAATAACCAATGCGTGCACCACACATGCTGTAACGTTTTGACACTGAATCAATCATTATGGCATGGTTATCCAATCCTTCTTCTTGCATGATGGAATAAAATTCCTTACCATCATACACAAATTCGCGATATACTTCATCGGCAATTAAAAACAAATCATGTTTTTTGACCAGAGCGGCCAATTTTTTAATTTCTTCCTTTGAGTATAAATAGCCTGTGGGATTACCAGGATTGCAGATGAGAATTGCTTTGGTTCTTGGGGTGATTAGTTTTTCAAATTCTTCAATAGGGGGCAAAGCAAAATTGTCTTCTATTTTTGATATCACAGGGATTACTTTCACGTTCGATGCAGTTGAAAATCCATTATAATTGGCATAAAATGGTTCAGGAATAATAATTTCATCGTCACTGTCCATTATGGTTCCAAATGCAAAAAGCAATGCTTCACTTCCTCCTGTGGTTACTAAAATATTATCATGGTTAACCTCGATATGATTGTTCTTATAATAATTGGCGATTTTTTTCCTATATTCCTCAGAACCTTCGGAGCGTGTGTAGGCCAGAATATCCAGTGAATGGATTCTTACGGCATCAAGTGCTATTTCGGGAGTTTTTATATCTGGCTGCCCAATGTTCAAATGATAAACGGTTTTACCTTGTTTGTATGCTTTTTCAGCATAAGGCACGAGTTTTCTTATTGGTGATTCTGGCATTGATTGCCCTTTTTTTGAAATTCTTGGCATTGCTTAATTTTTTTGAATGGACAAAGTACCGAAATTTATCTTAAAGTTTTTTTAATATTTAACCCTAAAAAAAAATGATGACATAAAGTGTTGTAAATTGTTGTGACTATCTAACTTTTGTGCAATGCTTACCAGAATTACTACAACATTCTTGATTTTTGTTGCTGCTTTGTGTTGTGCTCAAGGGAATTTTTATTTATTGAACTCTAACAATGATAAAATCAAATTTGAACTAATCAATAATCTTATTGTCATTCCAGTTGAAGTGAATGGTGTGAAACTTTCTTTTTTATTGGATTCTGGAGTAAGTAAGCCCATCCTTTTCAATATTATCAATCTTTCCGATTCCTTGAAAATCGCACATATTGAAACCGTTTTCTTAAGAGGATTGGGTGGGGAAGGTTCCATCGAAGCCTTAAAATCCAAGCATAATATTGTCAAGATTGGGGATGCCGTTAATGTCAATCAAGAGATTTATGTGGTTTTTGATGAAGACATTAATTTTACGCCCAGATTGGGTGTTCCAATTCATGGCATAATAGGCTACGATATTTTCAAGGACTTGGTGATAGAAGTCAATTATGGCTCAAAATCCTTGAAATTGTTCAATCCATCAAGTTATAAATATAAAAATTGTAAAAAGTGCCAAAGTTTTGATTTAACCTTGAGCCATAATAAACCTTACATTGATGCCATGGTTGAAATCAACTCCAAAGAGATTCCTGTGAAATTATTGATTGATACTGGCGGAAGTGATGCGTTGTGGTTGTTTGAAGATGAAGAAAAGGGCATCATGCCATTAGATGACAAATACTTTGAGGATTACCTTGGAAAAGGCTTGAGCGGAAGTGTTTATGGTAAGCGTTCAAAAATTGAATCTTTTTCGTTGAAAGATTTTGAGTTCAAGGAAGTCAATGTAGCATTTCCTGATTCGACATCGATAAGTATTGCCAGAAAATATAAAGATAGAAGTGGAAGTATTTCGGGAGAGTTGCTGAAACGTTTCAATATTATTTTCGATTATGCAAATTCGAAATTGACTTTAAGGAAGAACTCACATTTCAAGGCTCCCTTTCATTACAATAAGAGTGGCATTGTATTAGAGCAAAGTGGTATAAGGATCGTAAGGGAATCGGATGAAAAAAATGGTTACAATCGGGAAAATAAAGATGGAGGTATTACAATTGTACTTCAGCCCACATATAAATATATTGTGAAACCCGCCTTTTCAATTGTAGAATTAAGGAAAGGGTCACCCGCTGAAAGATCAGGCTTGGTGATTGGGGATATAATTTTGACTGTCAATAACAAAGATGCCGCCAATTTAAAAATGCAAGAGATTAATTCTATGTTTTCTGAGGAGGATGGAAAGTTGATACGTGTGAGGGTAGAAAGGTTCGGACGGGTGTTAAATTATGAATTTAGGCTAGAGAAGTTATTCTAAATAAAAATCCCTTCAATGTTAGTACACTGAAGGGATTTTCTTTTCTTATAAGTTACGGATTATTGTTCCATAACACTTTTGTCTTTCTTTTCTAACACACTGCTTTTAGACGGATCTACAACTTCACCTTTTATTTTTAAGGCTATTGTTGGTGTATCGGCATTGGAAATCACGGTAATTGTTTTTCTGATTGGATTTACACGACTGGTGTCATACTTCACTGAAATTTCCCCGGTCTGACCAGGCATAATCGGACCTTCTGGTTTTTTAGGGACAGTACATCCACATGTGGATTTTACTTCACTGATAAGTAAAGGCGCATTACCAGTATTGGTAAATTCAAAGACCCTTAACCCATCAGCACCTTTTTCAATGGTTCCGTAATCAATGGTATCAGTTTTGAATTCAATTTTCGCTACTTTCTCTTGAGCAAAAACGCCAAGACTCATCATTCCTAAAAATAAAATTGCAACTAAATTTTTCATCGTATTAATTATTTATATTATTATTTTTTAAATTATTTTAAGCTTTTTATGTCATTTCAATTGACTTAAATAAGAAACCTTTATTTTTAAGTTGACATCAAAACTACTTACTTTTTCCCGTTCGGCAAAATATATTGGATGTAATACAACATTTCGAGTCCTTTGGCTTGTATTAAATGTTCATATCATTTCTCAAAAAAAAGAAATATAAGTACTTTTGCATGTTGTATTACAAAAACGATACCAAAACATGCGAATCCCAACAAAATATTCTACTGCCGAAGTAGAATCAAAATGGTATAAGTAC
>JBGTDZ010000116.1:0-4974 GCA_041748055.1 Aquaticitalea sp. | reverse complement strand
CACTTTTTTGGTTTTTTTTATTAACAATATTGCAAGTATTGTATTTGATAAGTAAGATGTTAAATGTTTTGAATTTTGAAAGTTTTTATGTCTATTAGCGATAATAAAAACATTTAAGGAATAGTTTTTGACTTAATACAGTTGTTTTTATTATTTTTATACAGAAAGGAATTTACTATGGATGATAATTTTTCCCCAAGAGTCAAGGATGTTATAGCGTACAGCAAGGAAGAAGCGCTGCGTTTGGGTCACGACTTTATCGGCACGGAACATTTAATGCTTGGTTTGCTAAGAGATGGCAATGGTAAGGCGATAGATATTTTGAGTGCCTTGGAAATCGACTTGAACCATTTGAGGCGAAAAGTCGAAATCTTAAGTCCGGCCAACCCCACCATCTTGGCCACATCAAACGAAAAAAAGAACCTACATCTTACGAGACAGGCAGAACGCGCGTTGAAGACCACTTTTTTGGAAGCCAAATTATTCCAGAGCACTTCCATCAATACAGCACATCTATTATTGTGCATTTTAAGAAATGAAAATGATCCTACTACAAAGTTGCTCAACAAGCTTAAAGTAGATTATGATAACGTAAAAGAACAATTCAAATCTATGATAACAAATGATGACGATTTTCTAGAATCACCAAAAGCGGAATCCTTTTCTGATGACGATTCCAATGATGATGACGATAAACAAAACCCATTCAGTCAATCTGCTGCAAAAACAACCAAAAAGTCAAAAACACCTGTTTTGGACAATTTCGGAAGGGATTTGACGGTCCTTGCCGAAGAAGGCAAGTTAGACCCAGTGGTTGGTCGCGAAAAAGAAATACAACGAGTCTCCCAAATTTTGAGCAGACGCAAAAAGAACAATCCATTATTACTTGGCGAACCGGGTGTTGGAAAATCGGCAATTGCTGAAGGTTTGGCACTTCGTATTATCAAACGAAAAGTTTCAAGAATACTGTTTAACAAACGTGTGGTTACTTTGGATTTGGCAAGTTTGGTAGCCGGCACAAAATATCGAGGCCAGTTTGAAGAACGAATGAAAGCGGTTATGAACGAATTGGAAAAGAATGATGACATCATACTTTTTATTGATGAAATCCATACGATTGTAGGTGCTGGCGGTGCAACAGGAAGTTTGGACGCCTCCAATATGTTCAAACCAGCTTTGGCAAGAGGCGAAATTCAATGCATTGGTGCTACAACCCTGGATGAATATAGACAATATATTGAAAAGGATGGGGCTTTGGAGCGACGTTTCCAGAAAGTCATCGTTGAACCAACAACAGTTGAGGAAACCATTCAGATATTGAACAATATCAAGGAAAAATACGAAGAGCACCATAATGTGGAATACACCGATGAAGCAATTGAAGCTTGTGTAAAATTGACAAACAGATATATGACCGAACGATTCTTGCCAGACAAAGCAATTGATGCTATGGACGAGGCTGGATCAAGAGTGCACATTACCAATATCGATGTGCCAAAACAGATTCTTGAACTCGAACAACAGTTGGAAGACGTTAAAGAAACAAAAAACACAGTTGTCAAAAAGCAGAAATATGAAGAAGCTGCTAAATTAAGGGATGACGAAAAACGTCTTGAGAAAGAATTGGCGATTGCCCAAGAAAAATGGGAAGAGGAAAATAAACTGCATCGCGAAATAGTAACTGAAGACAATGTTGCTGATGTGGTTTCAATGATGACCGGTATCCCAGTAAATAGAATTGCTCAAACTGAAAGTAATAAACTTGCCAAATTACCAGAACTTATTAAAGGAAAAGTTATTGGTCAAGACGAAGCAGTTGCGAAGGTTGTAAAAGCCATTCAGCGTAATCGTGCTGGACTGAAAGATCCAAATAAGCCGATTGGGTCATTTATCTTTTTAGGGCAAACAGGCGTTGGAAAAACCCAGCTTGCAAAAGTATTGGCTCGCCAACTTTTTGATAGTGAAGATGCATTGGTCAGAATAGACATGAGTGAATACATGGAAAAATTCTCCATTTCTAGATTGGTAGGGGCACCTCCAGGATATGTAGGTTATGAAGAAGGAGGCCAGTTGACTGAAAAAATTCGACGCAAACCTTATGCTGTAATTCTATTGGATGAAATTGAGAAAGCACATCCAGATGTGTTTAATATCCTTTTACAAGTGCTTGATGATGGGTATATCACTGACAGTTTAGGGCGAAAAATTGATTTTAGAAATACTATTATTATTATGACATCAAATATTGGCGCCCGTAAATTAAAAGATTTTGGTCAAGGCGTCGGGTTTGGCACTTCAGCAAAAGAAGCCCAATCACATGACAATACTAGAAGCGTCATAGAAAATGCTCTTAAAAAAGCGTTTGCTCCTGAATTTTTGAACAGGATAGATGATGTTATGGTATTCAATGCCTTGGAAAAAGAGGACATCAATAAAATTATTGATATAGAACTTGCTCAATTGATAAACCGCATCAAAGATTTAGGATATACTCTTGAATTGACCACAAAGGCAAAAGACTACATTGCAGAAAAGGGTTTTGACAAAGAATTTGGAGCTAGACCTTTAAAAAGAGCCATTCAAAAATATATTGAAGATGCATTGGCAGAAGAAATAATTACTGCCCATATTAGTGAAGGTGACAAAATATTGATGGACTTAGATTCGAAAACTGAAGAATTGACCATAAAAATAGAAAAATCGGAAGAACATACCGAATCGTAATTGATTCTCAATTGGTTAAGAAAACTCCTTTAAATTAAAGGAGTTTTTATTTATAATAAAGCCACTATTTTGTAATTTTAATTTATGGTGGACGTGTTAAAATTTGACTTTTGCGAAATGCACATTCATGATAATTATCTAATAGTTATTATGAATGAAGGTGTTACCATAACGCCAGTGCACAATCAAACGCTTCTTAATGTTGTGGATACCTATTTTATAAATAAGAATTTTGTTTATATTTCCCATAGACTAAATTCTTATTCGGTTGATCCAGCAATATATTTAGAAACTTCAAAAATCAAGGGCCTTATTGGTTTTGGTGTTGTGTCAAAAGATTACAAGGCTAAAAGCAATGCAGAAATCGAAAAGCTCTTTTTCAACAAACCTTTTGAGATATTTTCCACTTTAGACGATGCTATTTCCTGGGCCAATCTCATTTTGGACAAATAGTTTAATGCTGCTATAAAAAAGTCTCACACTCTCACTTGCGGGAATAGCTCAAAAATCATTTATTTTTCATATTTCCATCTAATCGAACAATACATCGTTCTCAATACAGAATGCATCAATGAACTCCAAAGCTGTTACCATAAGATGGTGCAAAACTTCATCTTGCTTTACAAATTTTACATCCTGACGGAACAGACTGATAAAGGATTCTATAAATGGTGATGACTTCAAAGGTTTTCTAAAATGCAAAGCTTGAGAAGCATTTAAAAGTTCAATTGAAAGAATTTTTTCTACATTATAAATTAGAATAAAAGCCTGTGTTGAAGCATTTGCTCCCATACTCACATGATCTTCTTGCCCATTTGAAGAAACAATGGAATCGACACTGGCCGGGGTAGCCAGTTGCTTATTGGCACTTACAATACTTGCTGCCGTATATTGAGGAATCATAAATCCAGAATTCAAACCAGGATTGTCGACCAAAAATGTGGGCAAACCCCTTAAACCAGATACGAGCTGGAATATTCTTCGTTCTGAAATATTCCCGAGCTCCGCCATTGCAATTTTTAAAAAATCAAATGCCAAGGCCAATGGTTGTCCATGAAAATTACCTCCAGAAATTATTTTATTTTCTCCTATAAATATATTGGGATTGTCCGTAACCGAATTGATTTCAATCATGAATACTTTAAGTACGTATTCCAACGCATCCTTTGTAGCCCCATGTACCTGAGGCATACATCTAAATGAATATGGATCTTGGACGTGCTGTTTGTATTGTTTGGTAAGTTCGCTTTCATCCAAAAACTCCCTTATTCTTTCAGCAGTTTTAAGTTGACCTTTATGTGGCCTTACCAAATGCACCAATTCGTCAAAGGGTTCTATTCTTCCATCAAAAGCATCCAAAGAAATACTCCCAATCAAATCGGCCATATATGACAATTTATAGGATTTCAAAATCAAATGAATTCCATAAGCACTCATAAATTGCGTCCCGTTCAATAATGCCAGACCTTCTTTCGATTGCAACTTTATGGGCTGCCAATCAAACTTCTTCAACACCTTATGTGACTTCACAATTTTACCTTTAAAAAATACTTCCCCCTTTCCAATCAATGGTAATGATAAATGGGCTAAGGGGGCCAAATCTCCTGATGCGCCCAATGATCCTTGCGTATAAACAACAGGAAGAATGTCATGGTTAAAAAAATCGACCAATCGCTCTACCGTAAGTATCTGCACTCCACTGTGGCCATAGCTTAACGACTGAATTTTGAGCAAAAGCATCAATTTAACAATTTCATTGGGAACAATATCGCCAATGCCGCATGCGTGAGACATGACAAGATTCTCTTGAAGAAGTGTAAGTTTGTCTTTTGAAATTTTTACATTGTACAACGATCCAAAACCAGTATTGATACCATAAATAGGCTCATCCTGTCCACTTAATCTATCATCTAAATAAGTTCTACACTCACTAATTTTTTCAATAGAAGCTTTTGACAATTCTATTTTTCTGTTCTGAAAAACAATGTCACTGATCGTCATTATTTCAAGTGTTTCCGATGATATTTGGTGGACAATTGACATATTCAAAAATTAAATGCCTCAAAATTCAACAATACATATAGATTATGCAACAAATGTTAATAATAATTCAAATTAGTAGATAAAGGAAATCAAAATCATATTTTTGAAAAACATAAATAATTCTGATGAAGCAATTACTTTTATTATTCATAGCATTATCCATTTTTGGATGTAAAAAAGAACGAGAAAAAGCTAAGGATTATGCTA
>JBGTDZ010000115.1:0-4287 GCA_041748055.1 Aquaticitalea sp. | reverse complement strand
CTACAGGTTTTAATGCGAAACGGTTGAACATGCTTTTGGCAGTGTTGGAAAAACGCGCAGGGTTTAGGCTCGGTGCCAAAGATGTGTTTTTAAATATCACGGGAGGCATAACAGTAGATGACCCATCCATTGATTTGGCAGTTGTTGCTTCCATTTTATCCTCCAATGAAGATATTGCCATTCCAAAGGATTATTGCTTTGCCGCGGAAGTTGGACTTTCGGGTGAAATCCGTCCTGTTCAACGCGTGGAACAACGCATCCTCGAAGCCGAAAAATTAGGATATTCAACTATATTTATTTCCAAATACAACAATATAACCCTCAAAAAAACCGTCATCAAAGTTCAATTGATTTCCAAAATTGAAGACTTGGTGGGTTTTATCGTTTAAATCGCACTTAAAATGAAACTAAAATCAATTATTACAATCATTATTATTTCAATTCTCTATTCATGCGGCACAAAAAAATCTGCCGTAAGTAAAGAAGAACTTATAAAACAAGTAAATGCTTATGTGTCTACAGTTGATAACAACCAGAATTTAAAGAAAGAAGTGACCGAAGGCGCACTGACAGATGCCGAAGGTTTCAAGGATATTGGAACTTTTAGGTACACGGTATTTTATGATGAAGCAACAAAGGAATTGTTCAAAATTGAAAACGTAGAAAAAACAGATAAAACCATCCAGGAAACCTATTATTTTAAGAATAATGATTTTGTGTTTGTGAAGTTCAACAAAATAATTGACGGAGAAAAACAACTTTACAGCGGAAGTTTAAATGATGGAAAAACGGAGAGTTTGAATTTCTATGGCGATAAGGCCAAACGCTTTCAAAAAGCCTTTCAGAAAAGTCATTGAAATAGAAACCATATCGTTAAATCTCAAGTGTTTTTTTAATCAATTTTCACGCTCTAATTTCCCAAAAATCATTAATTTCGCACTTCGAAAAGAATTACGGAGAAAATGAGCAGTAAATTCCCTGAATACAAAGGTCTTGACTTGCCAAAAGTAGCTGAAGAAATTGGCAACTATTGGCGAGAAAACCACATTTTTGATAAAAGTGTGACCACACGTGAACGCCATACGCCATACGTGTTTTATGAAGGACCTCCTTCAGCGAATGGGCTTCCAGGCGTACACCACGTTTTGGCACGTGCCATCAAGGATATTTTCCCAAGATACAAAACCATGAAAGGCTTTCAGGTAAAGCGAAAAGCTGGTTGGGATACCCACGGATTACCAATTGAATTGGGCGTGGAGAAAGAACTTGGGATCACCAAAGAAGATATCGGAAAAACTATTTCGGTGGAAGACTACAACGCAGCTTGTAAAAAAGCCGTGATGCGCTACACCGATGTTTGGAATGACCTCACACAAAAAATGGGCTATTGGGTAGATATGGATAACCCATATGTTACCTACGAGCCAAAATATATGGAGAGCGTTTGGTGGCTTCTCAAGCAAATTTATGACAAGAAGTTGCTTTACAAAGGTTACACGATTCAGCCTTATTCCCCAAAAGCTGGTACGGGTTTAAGTTCGCATGAGTTGAACCAACCCGGAACTTATCAAGATGTGACAGATACGACGGTGGTGGCACAGTTTAAAGCCAATGCAGATTCATTGCCAGACTTTCTTCAAAATGAAGGGACCATATATTTCTTGGCTTGGACGACCACACCTTGGACGCTCCCGAGCAATACGGCATTGACAGTTGGGCCAAAAATCGATTATGTATTGGTGGAAACTTACAATCAATACACGTATGAACCCATTAATGTGATTTTGGCGAAAGGTTTGGTCAATGCACAATTTGCAGGGAAATTTCATCAAGTAGACGCTAAACCACAATTGCTCGATTATCAATCTGGTGACAAAAGAATTCCTTTTTACATTGTTAAAGAATTTAAAGGGAAGGATTTGGTTGGGATAACATACGAACAGCTTTTACAATATGCCCTCCCAAACGACCATCCAGAAAATGCTTTTAGGGTTATTGCTGGGGATTTTGTAACCACAGAAGATGGAACAGGAATTGTCCATACTGCACCAACTTTTGGTGCTGATGATGCCTTGGTTGCCAAACAAGCGGTGCCAGAAATTCCACCCTTATTGGTAAAGGATGAGAATGGCAATTTAGTACCTCTTGTAGATTTACAAGGAAAGTTTCGTCCAGAAATGGCAGAACATGCGGGTAAATATGTTAAAATCGAATATTATAATGAAGGTGAAGCTCCAGAAGTTTCGGTGGATGTCGATTTGGCAATTCAATTAAAAATAGACAACAAGGCTTTCAAAGTCGAAAAATACAAACACAGCTATCCTAACTGTTGGAGAACGGATAAACCAATCCTCTATTATCCTTTGGATTCCTGGTTCATTAAAGTGACGGATGTCAAGGAGCGTATGTTTGAACTGAATGAAACCATCAATTGGAAACCTAAAGCAACTGGAACAGGTCGTTTTGGGAATTGGTTAGCAAATGCCAATGATTGGAATCTGTCCAGATCGCGCTATTGGGGAATTCCATTGCCAATTTGGAGAACGGAAGATGGCAAAGAAGAAATTTGTATTGGTTCGGTTGAGGAATTGAAAAAGGAAATGGCTAAAGCGGTTGAAGCTGGTGTTATGGCAGAAGATATTTTTGAAGGGTTTGAAGTTGGAAACAATTCCGAAGCAAACTATTCTAAAATCGATTTGCATAAAAACATTGTTGATGAAATTATACTGATTTCCCCAACAGGTCAGCCCATGAAGCGCGAAAGTGATTTGATGGATGTCTGGTTCGATTCTGGCGCAATGCCTTATGCACAATGGCATTATCCATTTGAAAATGCCGATTTGATTGATAAAAAGCAGGCTTTTCCCGCAGACTTCATAGCTGAAGGTGTAGACCAAACACGGGGTTGGTTTTATACGCTCCACGTCATTTCGACTTTGGTTTTTAATTCGGTGGCGTATAAAAATGTCGTGTCTAATGGTTTGGTATTGGATAAAAACGGACAGAAAATGTCCAAACGTTTGGGCAATGCAGCCGATCCTTTTGAAACAATTTCCAAATACGGGGCTGATGCCACACGATGGTATATGATTGCAAATGCCAATCCTTGGGACAACTTAAAATTTGATATTGAAGGCATAGAGGAAGTCAAGCGTAAATTCTTCGGAACTCTTTACAATACCTATGCGTTTTTCACTTTATATACAAATCTTGATAATTTCAACTATTCTGAAGCTGATTTGCCTTTGGAAAAACGCCCAGAAATTGACCGTTGGATATTATCGGAACTGCATACATTGATTCAAAAAGTGGATGCGTATTATGCCGACTATGAACCTACCAAAGCCGCTCGTGCCATTTCCGATTTCACACAGGATTATTTGAGCAATTGGTATGTGCGATTGAGCAGAAGACGTTTCTGGAAAGGGGATTATCAACAGGATAAAATTTCCGCTTATCAAACACTTTATACTTGTATGGTGACCATCTCAAAATTGGGAGCACCAATTGCGCCATTTTATATGGACAAACTGTATCTCGATCTGAATGCAGTTACCAAAAAAGAGACTTTTGAAAGTGTGCATTTGGCAGATTTTCCAGTGTTTGATGCTACATTTGTAGATAAAGGTTTGGAGCGAAAAATGGAAGCCGCACAAACAATTTCGTCCTTGGTACTTTCATTAAGGGCCAAAGAGAAAATCAAGGTGCGCCAGCCTTTGCGAAAAATAATGATACCTATAGAAAGTGAATCACAAAAAGAAGAAATTCTTGCGGTTGCAGATTTGATCAAATACGAAGTAAATGTAAAGGAAATTGAGGTCTTGGAAGATGCATCCGATATTTTGGTAAAGCAAATAAAACCCAATTTCAAGGTACTTGGACCTCGCTTTGGACAAGACATGAAAGCCGTTGCACAGATAATTGGCAATTTCACAACCGAAGACATCAAAAAATTCGAACAAAACGGTGTTTTAGACGTTGAAGTGAATGGAAAAAGTATTACATTGGATCGGTCTGACGTTGAGATTACATCACAGGATATTGAAGGATGGTTGGTAGCCAGTTCGGGCTCGCTCACAGTAGCCTTGGATGTAACTTTAACAGACGATTTAAAACGGGAAGGTATTGCGAGGGAATTGGTAAACCGGATTCAAAATTTAAGAAAGGATTCAGGTTATGAGCTTACCGATAGGATTGCAGTACAGTTTCAAAATGATAAACAGATTATTAATGCGATAAACAAAAATTTAAATTACATTAAGACAGAAACCCTAACTGATACCTTGG
>JBGTDZ010000114.1:0-4337 GCA_041748055.1 Aquaticitalea sp. | reverse complement strand
CAACACCCTTGATATCCGTAATGGTCAACAATGGATTTGAAGGTGTTTCAATATGTATCACTTTAGTGTTTGGCTTTATTGCAGCTTCAAAATCAGAGACTTCATAACCTTTGGTAAATGTAAATTCGATGCCATACTTTGGAAATTCCTCACGGATAAAATTACTCGTTCCACCATACAAAGTGTTTTGCACCACAATATGGTCGCCATGTTTTAAAAATGCCAACAAAACCGTACTGATGGCCGCCATCCCACTACCGAAAATCATACCAGCTTCGGCGTGCTCCAAGGCTGCTATTTTTTTTGCTAAATGTTCCTGGTTTGGGGTATTGAAATAGCGTGGATAACGTTTTACATCGACATCATCAAATTGATACGAGGTGGACATGTAGATGGGTGATACAGAGCCTTTGAACTGTTCGTCCTTGATTTCTCCTATGTGTGTACAAATGGTATTTAATCCGTATTTTGATTTTGCCATGATATTAAATTTGGCTATTTGCCATTAGTAATTCGCCTTTGGTTTATTGTTTTTGCTTAGGGTTTAAAATTACGAATTATCTATTATACTTAAGTTGTTTTCAGTTTTCCTTTTTTTAACCAATATTAAAGTAGAAAATCATTGCTGTTTCGATATCCTGATTGTTATGCTCTTCACCTATCTGATTGAGGTGACTTCCGTTAAGTCGCAAAAAATATTTGAAAGTTCAAACTGATTTTTAGGGATTCTTAATCATTTCCTATATATTCGTATCCATTCTTTTGTGCTATTAATTAATTACCAACCAAATGCTTAAAGCTGTATTATTTGATATGGACGGTGTCATTGTGAACACTGAGCCCCTACATTACAAAGCCTATCATCGAATGTTTGATGACGTCAATATCCGAGTTTCGGATGCACTTTATGCGTCATTTACCGGACAATCCACTATCGCCATCTGTAGACAATTGTGCAAACATTTTAACTTGCAATTGGGCCCCGAGACCCTTGTGGACATCAAACGTGAACATTTTAAATATTTGTTTGAAACTGACACCTCGCTGCAACTCTTACCTGGGGCCTTGGAACTGATACAAGAGTATTACAACCATGGTTTAAAGTTGGTGCTTGCATCTTCTGCCTCTAAGCAGAACATTAACAACATCTTTGATCGATTCAACCTCAACCCTTATTTTTTGAACAAAATCAGTGGTGCCGATCTTAAAGCAAGTAAACCCCATCCTGAAATTTTTGAGATGGCGGCTCATGCGGCTGGCCATAAAGTAAATGAGTGCATGGTAATTGAGGATTCTACCAATGGAATTGAAGCAGCGAAAGCTGCTGGTATCTTTTGTGTGGGATATAATAGTTTGCACTCAAATGATCAGGATTATTCTCTTGCAGATATGGTGGTGGAGGATTTTGGAGAGATTGCGTACAAGAAGATTTCTGGGATATTTGGGGTTCGGTGTTAAAAGTAATTCCAACTTTTTTGAACAGATGTCATTACAGGAGTTTTGAATGAACTCTAGAATAAAAAACACGATTTATGATTAATCAGCACCTTAATCACCGAAGCTAGCCAATGATTTTTCCATATCGAATGGGGTGTTCAAAATATCCTGGAACAAATCTCCTTTGGTTTTCAATCGTTGAGGCAAGTTTTTAATATGGAAATCTTGAATTTCAAATCCTTTTGATACTTCCTTCCAAGTGACCGGAGTGGAGACAGTGGCCCCCGGCTTTGGCCTTACGCTGTAGGGAGCAACAATGGTCTGGCCTTTACGGTTTTGCAAATAATCCAAATATATTTTTGGGCCACGCTTTTTTAAGCTCCGCTCCATGGTAGTAAGTTTTGGCAATTGCTCCTGAATGAATAAACATATAAGTTTGGTAAAATTTACCGCTTCCTTGTATGAATATTTTGCTCCCAACGGGATATAAATGTGCAAACCACTAGAGCCAGAAGTTTTACAGAATGATGGAATTTTGGCATTGTCCAATATACGTTTCGCAACTTGTGCGGTTTCCAAAATCTGTTCGAAGGTATTTTTACTGGATGGGTCCAAATCTATAATGGTATATTCAGGGTGCTCCAAATTGTGAATGGTGGAATGCCATGGATTGATTTCGATACAGCCCAAGTTGGCCATATAAACAAGTGTAGCATGGTTTTGGCATATAAGATATTCAATGGTTTTATCAGTTGATTTCGATTTAAGTTTTTTGGTCATTACCCAATCCGGAAGGTGTTCATTGTCTTTTTGGTAAAATCCAGGTTTATCTATACCATTAGGGTGTCGGTGCAAGTTTTGTGGACGATCTACCAAATAAGGCATCATCCACTCCCCTATTTGAATGTAATAATCGAGCAGGTCGTATTTAAGAAAACCACTTTCTGTCCAATACACTTTCTCGGGATTGGAAATGGGAACGTGAATTCCTTCAATATTTAGCGTATTATTCCCTTCGGGAGATGCTTGGGAATAATGAGACTCAGTTGTCGAATCGTTTTGGGCATTGGTTTGGATTGGTATCAAATCCGGAACGTCTTTATCTTCCCTTAACCCTTTAAATACTGGATGTCTCATACGGTGGTCATTGGTCCATTCGGAAAATTCTACTTCGCATATAAGAACAGGTTCCATCCAGACCGGCTTTCTGCCTTTTAAATTTGGTGTTGTTTCAAATGGCTTTTTTTTAGTGATCAATGGCTCGAATTTGCTTTTAAGGCATTTTAATGTCTTTTGAGAAAACCCGCTACCACAATTGCCAGCATATACCAACTTTTCTTCCTCTATCATTCCCAATATCAAAGATCCGAACGCTCTGTTGCTTTTATCAGAAACTGTGTAGCCACAAATAAAAGCCTCACTGCTATTGGTTGTTTTCAGCTTCAACCAATCCTCGGTCCGATATGCCAAATGGTAAGTGGACTGGGCTTTTTTCGCGATGATGCCTTCCATTCCCAATTCCACGGCACGATCAAACAACGATATTCCCATGCCCTCAACATGTTCACTATATAAAACCTTACCGGTGTTATTGAGCAAGTCTTTAAGTAGAATTTTACGATCTTTCAATGGCAAATTCATTGTGTTGTGGCCGTTTAGATATAACAAATCAAACACCATATATTGTAATGTTCCCTTAAGTTTGGTTTCGGGGTAATTCTGCAATTCCTGAAACTGTGGAATTCCTTTTTTATTGATATACACGATTTCGCCATCCAAGATGGCATCATGTTCAATCTCTTGCAATTCCTCTACTATTGACGAGAACTTTTCATTGAGATTAATACCGTTGCGCGAGTGAAGCGAGATAGTTCCTTTGTTGAGATGTGCCAATGCCCGGTAGCCGTCGTACTTGAGTTCGTATATCCATTCGGGACTATTAAAGACCTCAGCCCCTGGAGATGCCAACATGGGTTTTAGAGTAGTGTCAATCAGGGATGCTGTAGTTCTGGTTTTTGATTTTGAAGTCTTTTGGTGTATTCCCTCCGTATATGTTTCGGCATCATAAGCTTGTTCTACCGCAAAGCCGTCGTTTTTCTTAATAAGTAACCATTGTTTCTGCTTGCCCTGATAGTTTGTTTTTACCAAAGTGAAAAGACCTTTTAATTTTTTACCATCAAAACTGATAGTAAGTTTGCCTTGTTTATAATCCTTTGTTAAGTCTGTTTTGGACATATAAGTTCCCGTGTCCCATATACTCATCGTACCTGCCCCATAGTTGCCTTTGGGAATCGTCCCTTCAAAAAATAGATATTTCACAGGATGGTCCTCTGTCTCCACTGCCAAGCGTTTGTCGTCTTGGTTCATGGAAGGACCCTTTGGAACTGCCCAACTTTTAAGCACTCCTTCCATTTCCAATCGAAGATCATAATGTAAATGGCTGGCTTGGTGTCGTTGAACAACAAATCGATTTAATTGTGATTTTATTACCTTGCCATCTGGTTCAGGAGTTTTTTTGAAATCGCGTTTTTTGTTATATGCCTTTAGTCCCATCTTACGATGCTTTAGACCCTTTACGTTCTAAACTGGCTTTTAATTGTGCCATTAAATCTGTTGCGGCTGTTGGTACCTGCGCCATTTTCTCAACTTTAAACTTTTTGCCTTTAGATTTTTGTTTGATGATTTTAACCAGCTGGTTGTTGTAAATATCCTTATATTTATTAAAATCAAATTTCTCAGTGTATTGTTTAATAAGTGATTCTGCCATGGCCACTTCTTTTTTATCCGCTTTCGTCTTAGGTAGATTTAATTTGGAAGGATCACGGATTTCATGGGAAAAACGAATGACATGAAGCGCCAATACATCCTTATAAACACCAATAAGAGACAAGTTCTCTTTT